>CALDJX010000350.1 GCA_937899075.1 uncultured Planctomyces sp.
ACAACTGATCCGAATCAGCCGCGACTGAGAAAAGAAAAACGCGATCACGACGCCAAGAATCAGACTGGCAGCGAAACCCGACAGCGCCGCAGCAGCCGACACCTTCGTGGCCGCCGCGAGTTTTCCGAACGTCGACACAGCCGCCGTAGCAACTCGGACGGGACTTGGCACCAGAAACGGTTTCAGGTCGAACCACCAAACGCTGAACTGCCACAGGCCAAGCAACACGACCAGCAGAATCAGCGGCGGAGCGACTGCCCGCAGCAGTTGGACGAATTTCGACTTCGAAGCGTCAGGCATTACGCAGAACCCTCCGCTGCCGAAACGTCGGCACCGAAAAGGTCGGCACCAGGCAGTCCAGCCGCGCGACGCAGATGACCACTGACGACGCCGGTCAGTCGAGCGAACTCCGGATCAGCACGCAGTTCGGGCGTTCGAGGAAATTCAAACGGCACATCGATCGTTTCCAGAATCGTGCCCGGCGAGCGACTCATGACGAGCACTCGCTGACTGAGAAACACCGCCTCCGAAACGTTGTGCGTGACGAAAAGTCCCGTCCAGCGTTTGCTCCACCAAAGCCGTTGCAATTCTTCATTGAGCTGCTGCCGAAGAATGTCGTCCAGCGCGGCGAACGGTTCGTCCAGCAGCATGATGTCCGGATCGGTGACCAACGCCCGCGCGAGCGACACTCGCATCCGCATTCCGCCCGACAATTCCGATGGTCGCTTGGCAGCGTCTTCCGGAGACAACCCCACCAGTCGAATCGTCCGTTCAACCAGCGCCTGCGAATCAGCGTCGTTTGATGCTCCGTTCGTCGCCGCGGTCGCCGGGTCCAACTCCAGCGGAAGCCGAACATTCCCGGCAACAGTCCGCCAGGGAAGCAGATTGGGCTCCTGAAAAACGAACGCCGCCCTGGTCTGCGACTTTCCAGGCTCGGTCCCATCAACCGTCAGCAGCCCCGAGGTCGCTGTCCGCAGGCCGGCCACGAGTCTCAGCAACGTGGATTTGCCACAACCCGACGGCCCAACGATCGAAACAAACTCGCCCTTCGCCACCGACAGATCAACGTCCGCAACACTCGGCAGCGCATCGCCATACGACATGCCAACCTGGCGAGCGATTATCTGTGGAGAGTCGGGCATGTGGGAATTCGTTCTCGGCCATGTTGAGGGTCAGTCTGGGCGAACCAGAGTATCGAAAATTTCGGCCCGAAGGCACACCACGGCCAATCAACCGACTCTGACAGAAATTCTGTGCGTATACCGGTTTCATTCCAAAACTCCGCCATGCACTGACCGCATCCATCGCCAACGTGCCGGCGGCGCGAGTGTCGCTTGAATTCTCAGATTAACTCAGCGGAACTCAGCAGCCGTTCGGAAGGCTTCGCGATTCCAAGCAAGTAAGCACCGAATTGTTTCGACTGCTGAATGCCGAGCGGTCACTGAAATTCGCTGTAAATTTCCACAATTCGTCCCTGTCGATTTGGAAAACCCTCAGTTCTTGACACTTGATGGGCGATGTCTTCAACATCCCGGCTCTGCGACTCTGTAAGAAGGTCTGCGGATTGACGGCTTGTGCGACATTCATCGGGCGACGCTCCCATGTTTGACTGGTTCGAAAATTCAACAACCAAACGACGCGACTGGGTTACCTTCGCGTTTCTGCTGCTGGCGTTTCTGCTGCCAACGTCCGGTTTTGTGGGCGTGCTGGCAGCGTCGAGCTCGGAAGCAGAAGTTGAATTCTTCGGTGAAGAAGAGGTCGAAGAATGTCTGGTCGTCGTCCAACGGGACCGGACTGGACGACGGACGACCGCCAGAACGAAACGTCACGTTCAGAGCCGAGTTGTAATTTCCCGAACGCACCACTCGGACGTTTGTCATGCACGCGTCCTCGCAGGCCATCGCTTTTCCAACGGCCTGCTGGCTCCGATTCGCTGCTAACGGAGCCGGGCCCGAATCAGCACGATCTTTAGTCGGTATTGAATCTCGCGCCCTCTGCTTTCCTGAACGACGCAGTCACCTCGTGCGTCGATCGTGAATTTCGCACGGCGGGTTGCGCTCGCAATCGCTGAGCGGCGTTTCGCGACCAAAGATTGCTGACGGGTTCGCCAGTCGCGATCGGTCATCGGCGAACCCGCCTCGCACCGTGTGGTCATCAGGAAGCTTCGGTATCCATTTCCGTTCGAAGACGAATTGCTTCGTGAGTTCCTCGCGCTGACCGAGCAGAGAACTCGCAACCGTCCTTCGAACGGCGTTTTATCCAACAGCCAGTATTCGTACCGATTCGGATTTTTCATAATGACTCAACAGAACGACACATTAAGCGACCACGCAACCATTCAGTCACCGTCAACATGGAAAGACGACCTGACCGCCGGGCTGGTCGTTTTTCTCGTCGCTCTTCCGCTGTGCCTGGGCATCGCCCTCGCGTCCGGCGCTCCACTTTTCTCCGGGCTGGTCGCAGGGATTATCGGCGGACTCGTCGTGGGTGCGATCAGCGGATCTCATTCCAGCGTGAGTGGCCCCGCGGCCGGCCTGACCGCCATCGTGGCGACTCAGATCGGAGTGCTGGGTTCGTTCGAGGCGTTTCTGCTGGCAGTCTTCATTGGCGGATTGATGCAGATCGGTCTGGGGCTGATGAAAGCCGGCGCGCTGTCGGCCTTCTTTCCGTCGAGCGTGATCAAAGGGCTGCTGGCTGCCATCGGCGTCATCCTGATTCTGAAACAGATCCCCCACGTCCTGGGACACGACGCTGACCCGGAAGGCGATATGTCGTTCGTTCAGCCGGACCACGAAAACACGTTCTCCGAACTGGCATTGATTGCCGGAGATCTTCACGTGGGTGCGGCCGTGATTGGGCTGCTGTCGATCGCTGTGCTCGTTCTTTGGGGGAAGCTGAAACCGCTGAAGAATTCAATCATCCCGGCACCGCTGGTTGTCGTGCTGCTGGGAGTGGTCATCAATCTGCTGTTCGAAAAAATCGGCGGCCGGTGGCTGATCGAAGCAAGTCACCTCGTTCAGGTTCCGACCACGGAAACAGCTACCGAACTGGTCGGGCTGCTCCAGATGCCTGACTTTTATCAATGGAACAACCCAGCCGTTTACATCGCCGGAGCGACCATCGCCATCGTCGCTTCGCTGGAAACACTGTTGAACCTGGAGGCTGTCGACAAGCTCGATCCGCAGAAGCGAGTATCACCACCAAGCCGCGAGTTAATCGCTCAAGGGTGCGGCAACGTCGCGGCAGGATTGCTCGGCGGCATTCCGGTCACGTCGGTTATCGTGCGAGGTTCGGTCAACGTGGCGTCCGGCGGAAAAACGAAACTCTCGACCATCTTTCACGGACTGCTTCTGCTGGTGAGCGTTGTGTTTCTGCCGGTCTATCTGAACATGATCCCGCTGGCGGCGCTGGCGGCGATCCTGCTTGTGACTGGTTTCAAACTGGCCAGCCCGAAACTGTTTCAGCAGATGTGGGCGGAAGGCCGCTACCAGTTCGCACCGTTTGTCATCACGCTGGTCTCGATCGTTCTGACAGACCTGCTCGTCGGAATCCTGATCGGACTGGGCGTCAGCGTGCTCTTCATTCTGAACAGCAATCTGCGTCGCCCAATCCGACGAATCGTGGAAACTCGGCTCGGAGGCGAAGTCACGCGTATCGAGTTGCCCAACCAGGTCAGTTTTCTGAATCGCGCGGCTCTGGACGGCATCTTCAAGAGTGCTTCTGCCAGTACTCACTTGCTGATCGACGCGACGGATACTGACTACATTGATCCCGACGTCCTGAGTCTTATCCGCGACTTCAAGGAAAAATCCGGACCAGCTCGCGGTGTGAAGGTCAGCCTTCAAGGATTCAAGGCAAAGTATCAGCTCCATGATGAGATCCGGTTTGCTGACTACTCGACACGCGAACTGCAGGATCAGGTGACCCCCGACCAGGTTCTGCAGATCCTTCGCGAAGGTAACCGTCGATTCAGTACGGGCAATCAACTGACGCGCGACTTTGTTCGTCAAGTCGATGCCACTGCTCAGTCGCAGACGCCGCTGGCCGTTGTGCTGAGCTGCATCGATTCTCGAGTACCCGCTGAACTGGTCTTCGACCTCGGCCTGGGCGACGTGTTCAGTGTCAGAGTCGCCGGCAACGTGATCGGCACCAAGTCGCTGGCAAGCATAGAGTTCGGCGTCAAAGTTGCTGGCGTGAAACTTGTACTCGTGATGGGGCACACTCGCTGCGGAGCCGTCACGTCGTCAGTCCAACTGGTCGGTACGAACCAGAATGCTGTACAGGCAACCGGCTGTGAGCACTTGCAGTCGATCATTGATGAGTTGGAACCAAGCGTTACAAAATTGATGACCCGACCGCTTTCAGAACTCTCGCCGAGCGAGATTGAATCCCTGGTCGACGAAGTTGCTCGCCACAACGTGCAAAGGACTGTCGAGGAAGTCGTTGCACAAAGCGGCGTAATTCGGGACGCCGTTGAAGCAGGAAAAGTTCGAGTCGTCGGCGCTGTCTATGATGTGAAGTCAGGCGAGATTGAGTTTCTCAATGGAGAAGGCATTGCTGACGCAGTGTCTGCCTAACAGCGACTGATCGCACAAATTGAAACCGACAAACGGATGACAGGTGCTCTCTCACCGGCCATCCGCTTTGTCATTGACCACGGATCGCCATGCACAACGCCGCTGGTGGTGACTTTTTCCTTTCAAAGCAGCATCACTTAAGATGCATGGAGTTTTCGACTCAACAATTTCGTCGCAGCACTGAACCGAGCTAGACATGACTCCATATCGATTGCGTTGGTATTTACAGCTATGCCTGCTCGTTGCTGCCGGCTTCTCGTTCGTTCCCTGCGTGAAAGCTGAGCAACCACGGCGGCCCAACATAATCTTCGTGCTGGCCGACGATCTGGGCTGGTCCGAACTCGGTTGTTACGGAAGCGACTTTCACGAAACGCCGCACCTGGACCGCCTCGCGAAAGAGGGAATGCGGTTTACCAATGCCTACGCCGCGGCTCCGGTTTGCTCGCCGTATCGCGCGGCGCTGCTGACCGGTCAGCACCCGGCGCGGGTCGGAATTCTTGATTACCTGCGGCCGAATTCGTCGAACGCGCTGCCCACTGATCAGGTCACGCTGCCTGAAGTTCTTTCGAAGAACGGCTACTCAACTGGCATGATCGGTAAGTGGCACCTGACCGGATACCGCTATCACGAAGCCGAGTTTGAAGTCACGCCGCGGGATCACGGATTTGCCTGGGATATCGGCCGCGAGGTGAAGGGAGTCGGCAACGGAGCAAACTTCTGGCCCTACGTTTTCCGAGATCAGGACATCCGCTGGCTCGACCTACCAGAGAATCGCCTCGGAGAAAACGAGTACCTGACGGATCGGCTGAATCTCGAAGCCGTGGATTTTGTCGAGCGGAACAAAGACAAGCCGTTCTTCCTTTACCTCAGCCACTACGCGCCGCACACGATCCTTAACGGCCGCACGGACCTGGTCGCAAAGTACCGAAGCAAGCACGCCCCCGGAAAATGCAATCGCGAGAACTGTTACATCTGCAAAGACGCTGGCCTGACCGGTGACGCCGATCACCATTGGGCCGAAAGCCACAATCCGCACCTGGCCGCGATGCTGGAAAGTATCGATCAGGGAGTTGGTCTGCTGACCGAAAAACTGGACGAACTCGGCCTCTCAGAAAACACCATCTTCATTTTCACCAGCGACAACGGCGGCGAGACAAACGTCACGTCGAATGCGCCGCTGCGAGGTGGCAAGAGCCAGCTCTACGAAGGCGGCATTCGAGTTCCTTTGATCGTTCGCTGGCCCGACCGCGTGCCGGACAATTCTGTTTGTGAGCAGCCCACCGCGAACTACGACTTCTATCCGACGCTACTTGCAGCCGCAGACGTTTCTCCGGATCCGACACAGAAACTGGACGGCGTCTCAACGCTGCCGATGTGGAAAAACCCCACAACAACACCCGACCGCGACGCCATTTTCTGGCACTACCCGCTGGACGAGCCTCATTTTCTGGGCGGAGTTTCCGCAGGAGCAATCCGATCTGGAAACTGGAAGTTGATCGAGAATTTCGACGATCAAACAACGTCGCGATATGAGCTTTACAATCTCGCGGTCGACGAATCCGAAGGCCACGATCTGTCCAACGACGAACCTGATCGCGTTTCGAATCTTCAGCAGCAGCTTCAATTATGGCGTGCAGAAGTTGGAGCGAAAACTCCGTCGGCACCTTTGCTCGTCTCGCCACGAAGCCTCTACTTCGGTGATCACTTTTCCGAAGGACAAATCAGTAGTCGCTGGTTCTTCCAGAAAGAATGGACCACCGAAAACGGCATCCTGCGACGAAACGAGCACGCCGGTCAGAACAAACGGATCTTCGTCAAGGACCCAATTTTTCGTGACTGCATGGTCCGATTTGATTTCAGATTCGACGGAGCCAGCGACCTGCGTCTCGTGACCGGATCGTCAGGCCACTACAACGCCGTGATCCATATTCGTCCCGACCATTTCTTTATTCAGACGGCCATGGACGACCGCGGTCCGTACTTTTCTCGCCGCCACGGTGAATGCGCATTCGAATTCAAGCCGGGAACATGGCACACGATGACCGTGGAATTCTTCGCCGACGAAGTGGTGGCTCACATCGATCACGAGCACCTTGCTTATGCGCAACACCCGATTCTTAATCAACAGCGGACGTACTTGGCGTTTCAGGTCGACACCCCCGAAGCAGCGTTCGACAACTTCCAGGTCTTTAAAGCTGCCCGTCATTCTGACCAGAATGAGAATCGAGAATTCATCCAGCGCATGTCCGGCAGTCATCCGGTGGAAAAAACTCTTGAGCAGCAGTACGACATTCAAAAGACGAACGCTCATGACATTCTCTATCAGTCTAACCAGAACTACCGTGCTCTCGTGAAACGCATCGACGAGCTCAAAGAAAAAGAGCGGCGAGAGTACCCGGACGTCTTTGGATCGGTGAAGGACTTCCAAATGAAGATCGACAAACTCCGCAAGAAGATGCACGCGGAAGATGCCGACTACAAACAGACACTCTTCGCAACATTCCGTGCGGCAAGGGCTGTCGAAAGTTTCCTCATCAGCAAAGACTCGGCTTTCGACACGCTGCCTGCCAACCGGCGACCTGCTCAACTCGAGCGGCTTCGACTGAAACACCAGAAAGATGCGGAGTACCTGAAGCTGGTCATCACTCAGGAAGTCGCCCAACACGAACTCGAATTCACCTACCCGCAGCTCTTCGTTTCGAACGAAGAAATCGTCGAGCAAAAGAAGCGTGGACGAGAAGCCTCGAACGGTGATCCCGCGTTTCGAGCGCTGGTTGAAGAAACAGCCGCCGCCTGGCGGGCTCAACAGGAGTATCTGCATACTCATCGCCCGCTGCTTGACGACCTGAAGAATCAGCTCGATTCGGTCAGGAAATAACTAATCAGGGACAAGGCAGCTCGACTTCTTGTCCGCTCAGACTCAAGCCATTTTCTGGCGATCATCGATTCCCGCTCGGCGCACAAAAAGGCCCTCGGAGCGGGACAGGAAACATCGGCGGGCTGGGTCTTGCAATGGATGGCAGAGTGGGTCAAAGACTGCCGTCCCGCGCCGAATACCTGAGCGAGGTCAACCGCTAACTCTCGAGGGCCAAGCTGGGTGGCTCGGTATAAAGCACGCAGTGTGCCAAACGGGTCACGATTAACCTGCCGAATACCCAAATCCATCAAAATCGGCGCCGCCACTTGCATTTGCACCCTCGAAAAGAGTTAACTGCCATCTCTTCGATAGATAGTAGCGGCATCGATTCGGCGCCGAAAAGCGCCGACCGGCAGGAGTATCGACGGTATGGAAGGTGAACTTGCGCGACCTAAACTGCTCGTAATGGGGCTGGGGATCTCAGTCGTCATCTACTCAGTTCTGGTCCTTGGCTATGTCGGGACGACGCCGGATATCGGTATCAGAGGGCTGCTTTCAGATGCCGATTCATCTGTGGATCAGTCAGAACAAATCACTTCGGGCATGGTGATTCGCGGCTTCGCTGACTTCGAACACTTTGGTGTCAAGCCGCAGGAAGGCGACGTCCTGGTCCGGATCCACGATAAGTCAGTCAGGACGTTTCTGGATTTCAGCTCCGGACTCCAGTACCTGCGCGACGCACCGATCCCAACTCACGGCATCCTGGATGAGGGCGAAGACCCATCCATCTATATCGAAGATATGTTGCCATCTCTGCTGTCGGTCGGTGGCGACAGGACAGTGGAAATTGAGTTCCTGCGTGGTGGTCAACCGGAGCGTGGCTGGATCGTCATTCAGTCAATTCCGTTGTCCGAAATACTGATTTCATTCATCTGGCTGGTTCTCCAAATTGCAATTTTCGCCGTCAGCGCGTTAGCTGCCTGGCATCGTCCGTTCGACCGCACAGCACGATTGTTTTTCGGAATGTGTGCTGTCGCGATGGCGGCTTTCATCGGGGGTTTCCACTGGTGGGTCATCGCCAACAGTCCATTGCTCAACCTGCCGTTTCTTGTCTGTGCGCTGCTGACTCCGGCCGTGTCCGTGCATTTTTTCCTGTGTTACCCCAGGCCGCTTGGCCCCATGGAGCATCACCCGAAGCGGACGATCGCTGCGATTTACGCCGCGCCAATCCTGTCCGCAATCGTCATGACCGGGTTGCTGATTGCTGCCTGGAGCTTTACCCACGACGACATGAGCATGGAGCGTGTCCAGGACGTCGCCTGGTGCCTGACCGCTCTTCGCGAATCGATCTACCTGTATCTTGCTTTCGCGGCTCTTTGCTTCTGCGTGATGCTGGTCGCTCTGGCTACCGAGTTTCTGACGGCGCCCAGCCCTTCAGAACGCAGTCAAATCAAATGGATGTTCTTTGCGAGTCTGGCATCAGCAATCCCGGTCAGCTACACGCTCTATCTCGCGCTGTTTGATCGCACGGCCTTTGCACTCGGCAGTGCCCGCATTCCGATGTTCCTGGCGAGTCTGTCGTTCACGCTGGCTTATACGGTGGGCATCGTCCGGTTCAAGCTGATGCTGGTCGACGAGTTCGTGACTCGCGGCATGCTGTACCACCTTGCCAGCCAGGGACTGACGATCGGTTACGGAGTGTGCGTTGCCGTGGCGATGTTCGTTGCCAACGACTTCAACGTCTCAGAAAGCATTCCCGGTGTCCTGCAGCAGGTTTTGTCGATCGGCGTCCTGCTGACGTTTCTTGTCGTGGTCTTAACATGGAGCCGCGACCGGCTTCAGCAGAGTATCGACCGACGTTTCTATCGCGAGAAGTATCAACTCGACCGAGCGCTGCAGCGGGTCAATCGCGCGATGGACCAACTGGAAGATCGCCACTCGCTGGGTTTGCGAATGCTGGCGTCGTGTCGTGAAGTGCTCGGCGCGGTAATGGGCGCACTTTATCTTCGCGAGCCGGGCAGCGACGAATTCCAGCTGGTGGCAATGGACGGAAACGGCGTGCTTCCCGAGCGGTTCCCTGATTCGACCGAAGCCGGCGAACGTCTCAAACGGGAAGTCACGATCCAGCGTGCGACGGCGGCAGCGAACGATCCGTTGAATCTCACTCTGAAAGATCTTCGTAGCGAGCTGATGTTTCCGCTGGTCGTCGACGACGAAGTTGAAGGCATCGCCATTCTTGGAAAACGCCACGACGGAACTCCGTACACGGCTGAAGACCTGACGTTTCTGCATACTCTGGCGCAGTTCACGGCGATGTCTTTACGAAGCGTGAAAGTTCACCAGGACTTCGCACGACTGAACGACGAGATCAGCTTGAAGGCTGGAAAGATCGACGAGCAGCGCCAGCAGATTGCGATCATGCAGGCAGAGCTGACCGGCAGCACGACGGCTTTTCCTACGAAGCAGCCAAACGAGCTTCGGCGTGACATGATCAAAGGCAACAGCCCTGCCATCCGCCGAGTGCTTGACACCGTGCAGAAGGTGGCCGTCTCTGAATCAACCGTCCTGATTCAGGGTGCCAGTGGAACAGGCAAAGAACTACTTGCGATGGCTCTGCACGAAAACAGTCCCCGAAGAACTGGGCCTCTAATCCGAGTTCACTGTGCCGCTCTCTCACCGAGCCTTCTTGAAAGCGAACTCTTCGGACACGTCAAAGGCGCGTTCACCGGTGCTCATAAAGATCGAGTCGGCCGTTTCGAAATGGCTCACGGCGGAACGTTGTTTCTCGACGAAATCGGCGACATCTCACTGGAGACTCAGATCAAACTTCTGCGAGTTCTGCAGATGCGATCGTTCGAGCCTGTCGGCGGAACGCGGACCATCGACGTCGACGTGCGACTGATCACGGCGACGCATCAGAATCTGATTCAACTGATCAAAGACGGCAAATTCCGCGACGACCTCTTCTACCGGCTGAACGTTGTCAACATTACGCTGCCGACGCTTTCTGAGCGGACCGAAGATCTGTTCGAGCTGTCGATTTACTTCCTGAAGAAAGCCGCCGAAAAGCTAGGCAAGCGGATTTCTCACGTTGATGAGGAAACACTGGAAGCGCTCAAGCATTATCACTGGCCAGGCAACATCCGCGAGCTGGAAAACGTCATCGAGCGAGCCGTCGTGATGTGCGACGGCGAGTGCATCACTCTTTGTGATCTGCCGGACGAAATCCTGACCGCCGCACGACGCCCTCAACCGCAGCCTCAGCGGCGAACAATTTCCGTAAATTCAACACCCAATCAGTCGCCCCAAACTTACGCACCCCAAACTTACGCACCCCAAACTTACGCACCGCAGACATTCGCGTCTGAGAAGACAGCAGCTGATGTGCCAAGTCCTCCGGCCGGAACGATCGCCAATGTGAGATCAACGATGGCCGAGAGTTTCGATGCTCCGTCGAACTCCGAAATCGAAATCCTGCGCCGTGCCCTGCAGGAAAATGGCGGCAACAAATCAAAAGCCGCCCGCAGCCTGGGAATCCCCCGCAGCACCTTTTTCAGTCGCCTGAAAAAAGTTGGGCTGACTTAGGGACTTGCTTGCGATCGCTTCTCTAGTGGTTGCGCTTGGGCAGAGCTACTGAGTAGAGCATCGTCACCGTGCCGACGGACATCAGGCAGAAGGCGGCCCATTCGGGTGGGTTGAAGACCTTGCGATCTGATTCGGCTTCTTCCATGAAGAGGCCTCGAAACTCGCGAGTGCGTTCTTCGGTTTGGCTGGCCGATGCGGTCAGAACCATCTTGTCGACCATCAGGAACGAAATGCCGCAGAGGGCGACGAACAGGCCGCCGGCGAAAAAGATTGCTCGAATCATGTGCATTGCCTCGCTGGTGTGGACTCTACGAGCACGTGTGACGATCGAAGGATTCAGGAGTGAGAGGTCGGCCCTTGGATGAGCGACTCACTAATTCCGAACTAGCCGCTTACACGTGCAGGTGGTGGGTGCTGAAACGTCGTTATGTGAAACAGGAAACCTGTTTTCGGGCAGCAAGTTGAGCCGCAGGCCCAGCACGACAAACAGCTGACGGACTGGCCACTCGGAATATCGGCGCTGATCGCAACTAACTCTGAGAGACTCTTTTCGAAATCACACGCTGGCGAACAGTCGTTGTTCACGACAAAGGTTGCAGTTATTTTTCGGGCGTTGACGATTCGATCGCTCGCGCGAGTCGGAACGATCGATGAAGTGATGCGTGCGGAATTGGAAAGCGTCGAGAGAAGCTACGCCGTCGCCATTCTGTTACATGGTTGAGCCACTGGCTTGGCCAGTGCTTCATGTTAACTCCGGGTGGCTCTGCACTGGCAGAGCCAGTGGCACACTCGTTCGAAATCTGAGTCGCAACATACGGAAGTGCAGATCCCGATGTGGGCGGCGCAGCGACTACAGACTGGCGGTGAGGAGCCCAACGAGCACGTCATACAACGCGTGGCAACCGACGGTGATGCCGAAGCCGCGCAGCAGATAGACCGTTGCGAAGAAGCATCCGGCGGTTGCTCGGAAGGTGAAGCTGAACAGCGAAAATGCTTCACCGGCTGGCCCGACGTAATGAGCAACTGAGAACACGAGGCTCGTCAGAAACACGGCCATGACGGCTGACCAGCCTTTGGGCATTCGAAAAATCAATCGCAAACCGATCAGCACAGCCGGAAGCAACGCCAGCCGAAACATGACTTCTTCGTACACGCCTGCGCCGACGTAGCTGATCAATCGCGGACCCAGTTCGCTGCCAAATGAAAGCAGCGGCCGTTCACCGGGAGTCATCTGCCGAACGCTGACGTCACCGGGAAACCAGCATTGAAACGCCATGTCCTGTAGCTGCGCGACGAACAGCAGCACGACGGCAAACAGCAGACTTTCGGCAAACATACCGATCAAGGTCTCACGCGAGATGCGCCACTGATACTCGCCCCACCGATGCCATGCGAGCAGCACTCCGACCACCAGAATCGGCAGAACGATGGCGTTGACGCCTGCTCCCTGCAGCCAGGTTCTCATCCAGAAGTCGGCGCCATTGCGAATGCTGCCTTCGCCTGAACCATGCCACAGCACTCCGAATTCGTAGATCGCCAGCAGCGGGGCGAGGAAGATCAGACACGCCAGCGGTTCGCGAGCCTGTCTCCAGTACGGAAGCACCGGCTCGACGTCGTCGTCGAACTCGCCCGCGATGTCGTGCAGAGCGACGTCGGACATGGTGCAGTCTCAAGGTGAAAGATGAGTAACGGGTAGTCCGGCGACGACTGGATGACTCCCCCTGAATCGTTGTTATCGGCCTCCGAGACAGGCTGCTTTGAGTATTCCGCCCACGTCGCTGCGATGCGTTGCAGCCGCAGAATCGTTCCACTACGTTCGCGCAGCTTGAGCTGAATTTTGTCAGTCCCGGCGAAATCCTCGTTTTTGTTGAACTCGGCCTCGCCGTAGTTGTCACTCTGCCGCCCTTAAACGTTTTGCGTTTTCAGTAGGCTGGAACAAGCTCCGCGCAGTTCCGGCATTCGTAAATCAAAACGCGTTCGCCTTGCCGGAACTGCGCTGCGCTTGTTCCAGCCTACGGAATTTAAACGCGACGACTATGAATCCTACGACGAAGAACGCCGAACAGAGATTTCTGGAACTGATCGCTGGGCCACCCAGGTCGATCAGCGAACGAATTCAGCGAGGACTGCTGCGAATGGCTTCGTGGGTCTACCGTTGCGGCGTCGCCTTTCGGAATATGTTGTTCGACCTCGGCCTCAAGCAGTCGCATGCGTCGCCCGTGCCAGTCATCAGCGTTGGCAATCTGACGACGGGTGGCACCGGCAAGACGCCAGTGGTGGCGATGCTGGTCCGCATCCTGAAAGAAGCGGGACACCGTCCGGGCATCATCAGCCGCGGTTATCGAGAACTGGCTGAGGGAGGAAACGACGAAGCGCGCGTTCTCGAACTGCTTTGCCCAGGCACGCCGCATGTCCAGAGTCGTGACCGAGTTGCCGCCGCTCACAAAGTCGCCGCCAACGATGGCTGCACGGTGATCATTGCTGACGACGCGTTTCAGCATCGACGACTCAAGCGGGACCTCGACATTGTCCTCATCGACGCTTTGAATCCGTGGGGACACGACGCGTTGCTGCCGCGAGGTCTGCTGCGAGAGCCGGTGTCAGGACTGCGCCGAGCGGACGTCGTCATGCTGACGCGTGCCGATTTGATTGACGAAGCGGCGCGAAAAGCTATCTGGAAGATCGTCGAACGGAACAACCAGGCGGCAGCAAGAGTTGAAGTATCGTTCGACCCAACGACGCTTGTCGACAAAAGTGGAAATCACACGGGCGTTGCGGAATTCACTGCCGAACACGATTCAGTGGCGGATTCGAAACCAGATTCGGGAATCCTCGCGTTCTGTGGAATCGGCAATCCGGATGGATTTCGAAAGACACTGAAATCCGCGGAAGTTCCGATCGTAGACCTGGTCGCGTTCCCGGATCATCACCACTACGACCAGAGTGACATTCAGCAACTGACCGCAATCGCTGAGAAGCTGGGAGCCACGGCGTTGATCACGACGCTCAAGGATCTCGTCAAAATCGAACCCGACTGGGTTGGCTCCGTGAGTGTTGTTGCGCTGAACATCGAAGCTCGGGTAACGTCCGGCAATGAGTCACTGGCCGACGCGATTTCCAAAATTACGCAGCGACCGAATCGTTGAGCGGCGCGCTGGCCATCCAGGCAACTTCGACGATCGCTTCCTCGTCGCAGCCAGCAGACCGGCTGACTTCGATGCGAACTCCGTAAGCGTGCACGGCGGTTGTTCGGAAACGAAGATCAGAATCGTCTGCCGGTTCGCACTCAAACTCCGGAGTGTCAGCCAGCGGCGGCGAGAACGGCAGGTGCACCGGTGCGAGACGCTGGCCGGCCGCGAAGCGGACTCTGAATGAACCTTCCGCCACATCCAACCCGTCGACCTGTGACCGACTCATCCACTGTGTCGTGTCCGGATTGCTGGCTGGGTGAGGCATCGGCTCGTTCAATTCGAACAGCAATGCATTTGTTGGTTCCTCGCACTCACCTTCGCGGTCGTCGATTGTCGCGTCGTTCGTGACGTCTGCTTCGAAATCCGCGGCGCGAAGTGCCAGGCGTTCGTCCAGCGTGAGATTTTCTGACGACATCGCGTTCGCGAATGTGGACGATTCTTCTGGCTCCGCGACGACTGAGGACGATTGATCTCTCACCGTCAACGGTTCGGAATGCGGCCGAGCCGAATTCTCTGACAGTTCATCCGCTTCTTCGGATTCGAAGGCGGACAACGTCACGACGGCGGCAACATAAAGACCGAGCAGGCACGCCAATCCCGTCGAGCTTCCAGCAGGCATGACAGCCAGTCCAAGCATGATTCCGGGAATGCCACATGCCGAAATCAACAATGTTCTTTGCGGGCGAGCTAGTCGAACGCTGATCAGGTCAGGCAGCGATGCCGCAAGAATTCCAATCAAGCTTGCCGCAACTCCCGTCAGGCAAGCTGCCAGCTCGGAAGAGAATGCACCAGCGTCGCCAGAGATCCTTCTGGACAGCACAACCGCCGTCACAAGAAACACACCGCTCAACAAGCCGCACGCTGTCGATCGTCGCTGCGTTTGCCAGAGTGTTCCCATCATTCGTTCCTCGCAAAGTGTTCTGACTATTCGTCAGCCGGAACGGGAGGAAGGAATTCAATTGGCTCAGCCGGAGGCAGTGGAGCAACTTCCAGGAACCCAGCATCCGAATCGACATCAGAAGTGTTCGGAGACACGAACTCTATCGGTGCAAAAGTTTCGACAGAATCAGCCGGCTGAGCAAAATCGTCCGTGATGAATTTTGGTCCTTCGTCTCTGACCGAACTCGCATCGTCGAGGCTCCGGAGAAAACTCAGGTCCGTCGATGCAGCTTCCGGTAGTTCCGGAACGCTGACTTCCCTTGAAAAATCGAAACCACCGACAGGCCGCAACGTGTTTGCCGCGGCGGGCAACGAACTGTTCGGTAAGGATGCGGAATCACTGGCCGGTTCGAGCGGTTGCGGCTCAGCCAACTCCGGCTGCAATGGCTCTGCCGTGAATGATCCGTTTTCCCACTCCGGAGCATCGCCCGGCATCATGTTCTGGTTGTACGGTCCGGCGCTGAGCGGCTCTGGCCGACTGATCATTCCGTTCATCATGTGCAACGGAATCTGATTCTTAGAGCGACGCATCCCGTCCGCGTAAGCCTGCATTGGCCACAGGTCTTCGGTCAGGAAGACTTCGTTGTAGTCAAGCAGCGAACCCTTCTCGAAATGCACGTTTCGCACGCCAATCGTGTATTCAACCAACGATCGGTGGTAGTTCGTTTCAGCGTCCAGGAACCGTCGCTGAGCATCCAGCAGGACGTCAAAGTTAACCTTGTCAGCGTCGAATGCTGCCTGCACCGCGTTGAGTTGCTCGTTGGCCGCGATGCGACGATCTTCAGACGTTTCCAGCAACGACCACGTTCGGCTGAGTTCTGCAACGACCTCGCTGAGTGCCATCACGACTTCGCGTTCCTGTTCCGACAGTATGGCTCGTTCGCGGCTGAGCAACAGCTCGGCATATTCCACAGCGGCGTGGGCTCGACGGTTTCCGATCGGCATGCTGAATTCAAATCCGAGCTGCCATTCCTGGAAGTTTCCGCCGAACAGATTCTCTGCGGCGTTATTAAACGACACAGCATCGAGATCGCCGGGTGTCGGCGTCGCCGCAGGCCCCGGATCGTGCTGTTTAAGCAGGTCACGACCAAGGCCTCGCCAGCGGTAACGCCCGACAAGATCAAGAGACGGCAACAGGAAATTCTTCGAAGCGATCAGCTCCTGCTCGCGCTGTTTGATCACCCATTTCTGACGTCGCAACTCGCCGCGACGAGTCAACGCTTCGACCAGAATGGAATCCCAGTCGAAGTTAACCTGAGCAACGATGGGTTCATCCTGAGGTCGTAGCAACTTGCCATCGTTGATCGGCATGCCCATCAACAATCGCAGACGACGTTCGGAAGAAAGCACACCGCCGGTGCCTCGAAATGCGCCGCCAGCAGTGCCGTTGTTCGTTCTTGTGCCGCCGTCGAGCTTACCACTCAAAGCGTTCTGAACCTGCTCCTGGAACCTGAAATACTGTTCGCGAGCTTGCGCTTCTTTCTCCGCTTCACCGCCAACTCGACCACTCTTGTACAGAGCGTTGATGCGGTTCCAAGTGGCGAGAGCGTTGTCACGAGCCACGATGCGAGCATCGAGATCACGATAAGCGAAGTACAAATCCCAGTAGGCGTTTTCGACATTGCTGACAAAGTCGCGAACTGACATTTCGAAATCAGCCAGCGACGTGTCCGTTCGCAGCCGAGCGATCACGACACCGTTGATGCTCGACGGTGAGTCGCTTGGTCCGGCAATTCGGTTGAACTCGGTCCCGCCGCCCTGCAGCAACGGATGCCGCGCTTCCATGTCGAGCCATGTCGTCCACGCTCCGCCGAAGAAGTTACCCGGAGCGTTGTTCTGGTCATATTCTGTATGGTTGGCAAAAGTCAGTTCCGTACCGGTGCCGGCTCGCTTCGTCAGTTGCGACTCGATTGTGGCCGTGTCCTGCTGCAGTCGTCTGGTACCACCACCGAAGAACTGGTTGTTCAACGCCCGGTCGTTCTTGTCGTAGAACGTCGATGTTGCAAACGACGCGTCGAATTCGCTCAACGCGGCCGCTACGCCGAAGCGCGGATCGAGTTCCTGCAGCGCCACGTCAAAGGACGTGTTGATGTCGCCAGGACTTCGCAGAATGGCTCCACCAAGATCCCGCAGCACGCGAGAATTCATCAACGCGGTATGCACTGCCTCTTGCAGAGGCACATACTTGAATTCGATATCCGATTCGTCTGTCACGGTCAGCGGCGGAGCGGTTGCCAGCACGTCGTTGTTGATCGGATCCATAATGTTTGGAAACTCGATCGACGCCGACGAAATCTGATAGTAGTTGGCATCGGCGCTCGCATCGACGGAATCATCCGGTCGACTGAACCCGCACCCTGCAACCAGCCCGAGCGCACCGGTCAACACCGAAGACCCGATCACCGTCGATCTGATCCATGCCAACCCGTGCCGCCGCGAAGCATTCAGACGGTGGACTCCGGACGTCGTGCCTGAGCCGTTACCGTTGCTGCCTCTGACTCCATTCATCGTGCTTTGTCCTGATCCACGAAAGAGGACTCGGCGTATTCCGCTCATCCATGAGCGGATCACCAGACACCTGCCGACCGATCGGGATCCGACCTCTCAATCAGCGAACCACCACGGCCGATGCGCGAATTCTTCCGCGCACCTCGCAGCGGAGGGGTGTCTCCTCTTTCATCGGTCAGGCCGCACGATCGACACAACCGTTTTATTGCTCAGAACCGAAATTATCCGCACAGCTTACCGCCCGAGCGTGAGTCTAGGGTGACTGCACAACTCAGGAGTCCGTTTTCGCGATCAGTCTGGCCCGATCCTCGACGCCTTCGCACAGGCCACTCACCCGAAGAATGCACCTGGTGATCGCTCCTCGAAGCACGGATTCGCTGCCGGCAATGCAGAGGAAGCCTGGCAACGCTGCGCCACTGGCCGCGTCCCGAGATTCTTTCACCCGGGTCACGGCCGTGTAGAGTAGCTCGCGAGACAGCACCGGCGAATCATGCTCCGGCAGGACCAGCAGCACCTGGCGAAACTCCGAGCCCTGGCTGCGGTGGATCGTCATGGCGAAGCAATCGCGAACTCCAGGGACCAGCGCCGCCGGAACGCGACGCACTCCCGATTCCTCGCTGCCATCTTCAAAGATGACGACTCGACCTCGTTCGCCGGCAGTCGACGAGTTTGAGTCATCGCCGACCTTCGCCACGACGCCGACATCTCCGTTAAACAGATCGAGCCGGTAATCGTTCCGAGCCACCATGACCAACCGCCCGAGTTGATCGCCCGCGTACGAATTCAGCAAACCGTCAGCCATCAGGCGCTCCGCGATTCGCTGATTCAGACTGGCCTCGCCCCGCAGCCCCGAATGATGAGCGGTCAGGACTCTGACTTCAGCCGCCGCTTGCAGAATCTCTTTCGAGCCCGTTGGGTCGCCGTTGAGATGTTCGAGATATTCGCGGTAGCCGTTGGCCGCCTGCTCAATCGCGACCTCGACCGGTGAGGCCCCTTTGCCGCTTCCATCGAGCCACTGAATCTCGCTCGGATCGGCACTTCGCAATAACTCGACAGCGTCATCCGCACGCCCTTCGCGAATCGCCGCGGCCAGTTGGCCAAGCGAACTCTCGGAAGAAAACCGATGACTGTAGTTAAGCGTGGCCACGCTTTCGGTCAGCACGCTGGCTGGCACCGATCGTGAATCTCGCTCAACGCTGTCTTTTTTCGTCGTGGCGACTGAATGAAGCTCAGCTTCCGAGACAGCTTCGTCGTCGCCCCCAAACAGTGACATCTGTTTCGGATCGGCCTTCTTTCTGCGCTGTGCTGCCTTCTTCTTTCTGAGCGGTTCTTCAGCCGGCGCCTTCGAACTCGACTTCGGCGACAACGACGCTGATGAAGAAGTCTCCGTCGTTTGCAACCCGGTCCGTTGAGCGATGACGGTTCGCCGTGGCTCACTGAGCCGATCAAACGTGTCGCCAATCAACGTTCCGCACAAGTCGCTGAATACTCCCCCGGCTTCGACAGACGCAAGCTGGTCACGATCTCCGATCAGAATCACCTGAGCCGTTTTGGGAATCGCGTCGAACAGTCGGCACATCAACGCGAGGTCGACCATCGATGCTTCGTCAACCAGAACAATGTCCGCATCCAGTGGCACTTCGGCCCGGTGTCGAAACGGTCCGCCGCGTTCGGGTGGCAGCGGCGTCCAGCCAAGGAGCCGATGTATCGTTCCTGCCGAAACCTGCTTCAACGCGTCGTGAACCTGCTCATCCACAGCCAAATGCTGGGTAGCACGGCTGAGTGACTCGTTCAGCCGTTGAGCGGCCTTGCCCGTCGGAGCCATCAGCAGAATGTTCAGCTCGGCCGGATCATTCCCCGCGGCGAGATGCTGCAGCAACCTGAGAGCCAGCAACCGCGCAACAGTCGTCGTCTTTCCCGTTCCAGGTCCGCCAGTAATGATCGAGAACCAACGATCAACCGAATTCGCCACCGCCAGACACTGATCGCGGCTGCCAGCGTTTTCTCGATCAGGAAACAGTTGAGCGATTTCGCGCTGAAGCTGAGCCTCGTCAATCCTGAGCGGTTCCTGTTGCAACCGCTCGGCGATGTTGGCAGCGAGTTTTTGTTCGAAATACCAGTACCGAGCCAGGTAAAGCCGCCGCCGGTCCGCGTCCAGCACGAGCGGTGTCGCGATCGCATTTCGATTTGCGGCCGCATCGACCATCGTCACTAACGGACTGTTCTGCAATTTGTCGACCCACTCCGCTTCCCTCGGCCAGTTGTTGTACTGTCGGATTCGTGAATCGGTCTCCGACGTCGGAAACACAATTGACTCAGCAGCCGACAGGTCGAGACACACGTGCCCTCGTGCCAGTTGCTCGCTGCACAGCACGGCGGCGAGTACGACATCGGGGTCTGCTGCGGCGTCAATCCGTTGCACGGTTTCCCCGAAAGCCTGATGAATCGGCGACAGAATTCCGTCGACCACCAACTGCTGAAACGTCAGCGACGAAGTAAGGACACTCACGATGGCAGCCCTCCGTCCAGAGCGTCCGACAAAGCCTTCACGAATTCAGCCGGCGGCCGATAGTGCCAGATGCCTGTCTCAGGCGGACCCTCTGTCGGAAAGCCTCGCAGATAAAGATAGACACAGCCGCCAAAGTCTCGCTCAAGATCAAAGCTCGGCAGCCGTTGAGTCAACAGCCGACCGACGGCGACTGAATAAATCGCCGCCTGGAGTAGATAGTCGTGCTCGATCATCGCGGATTCGAGTCGCTCGGTTGTGTAGTCAGACCAGGTTGGACCCAGGAAATTGGTTTTGTAATCAGCGACAAACCATTTTCCGTTCGACTCGAAAACCAGATCGACAAACCCTGCCAGGAATCCCTGCAAACCAGAAACCGACATCGCCCGCACCCGCCGACCGTAATTTTGCAGCAGCGAGTCGGACGACGACTCAAACACAGCGGCGATCTTCTTCGTCGAAAACTCCGCCGCGCCGCCAAGCCGCAGAAGAAACGGTATCTCCGTCGCCAGGCTGCGAGGGCCGATTTTCGTCAGACAGCATTTGTCCGAACCGAGTGCCAGCGTTTCGGCCAGACACGTTGTCAGAGTGGCCGCCAGAGGTTGCAGCCAGCGAGGTTCGAGCTGCATTCGCTCCATCGCCGGCTCAAGCAGGCGAGTCATGTATTGAAAAACTTCGTCGCGCGAAGCCTCGAACACCTCTCCGGTTTTCAACGCTTGTTCCAACACCGAATGGACAACGTCACCGACCAGGCGGCCGCCCGGCATCTTTGCCAGAGGAACCTCTTCCGTGTCGGAGGCCATCGGCGAGCCGGCTTCACCAGGTGTCGGCATGCTGACGGAATCGCGATCGACAATGTCGTCGACAATTCGGCCATGAGCCGAGGACGCCAGCGCGGTGAAACTTGTTTGCGAAACAGCAGAGATCATTTGCCGTCGAATCGGTCGAGCCGTCAGTTCGTCGGCCGTACGCTGCTGCCTCTCGTATCGAAGCCCGGAGTTGAGTGGTGACAACGACGACCCGCTGCGGACAACCGCTCGGTCGATGCCGAAACCGCTGACCCATTCCCGCAGCCGACGTTCCAGTTCGACGTCGGACGACTTTTCGGAAAGATCGCCGAGCAGAATCTGGCCGAGTGCTGAGTCGCCCGAGTCCTTCGCGGCCGTCCAGTAAACGTGGCATTGATGCTTCGCCCTTGTCAGAGCCACGTAAAGCAGTCGGCGATCTTCCGCTTCGCTCTCTTTCTGATCCTCGTCCTGGCGAATCGGCAGCAGTTCCGAACCGACATCAATCTGCGGGAATGGCAACGTGGCACCATCGGCCCCGCTGCGAGACATCACGGCGGCCGGGGCATCCCATTTTCGAACAGACCACAAAGCCGGGCAGTAGACGATCGAGTATTCGAGCCCCTTCGATTTGTGAATCGTGCAAAGCTGTACGGCGGCGCTGTCCGTTTCAAGTCGCAGCAGAGCGTCGTCGTCGCCCTTCGATTTCTGGCTGACCATCTGCTCAAACCATCGCATCAGTTCGTCCGGCCCAGCATGTGCCGACGCTGCCTGACGATGCAGCAGTTCTCCCAGGTGCAGATAGTTGGTGATCTGCCGCTCGCCGGTAATCTGCCCAGCCAGCCGAGCGATTGTGCCCTCGTCACCCAGCAACCGCCGCCACATCACGATGAAACCGTCGCGCTGCCACAACGAATGCCATTCCTGCAGCCGTTCGACAAAGTGCGACAACCGATCACTATCGTCTCGCAGCGAATTGAGTTGCTCGGCGTTCTGTCCGAAGACTGGCGTCTGCAACGCGTTGAACAGGCGAGTCAGACTGGTCGTGTTGTGAACCGCTCGCAACACGTGAAGGACCGATTCGGCTTCGACCGATTCGAAAACAGACTCGTCCGTCTGCAACACAGAAGCGACACCGCGATCAGCCAGTGCCTGTTGAACCGTCCTCAACTGTTTGCCGACTTTGCACAGCACGGCGATGTCTGAAGGCACAAGGCGTCGCCACTGGCCATCTCCCGTGCAGATTTCATCTTCGGATTGAAGCTGCGAAACAACGTCTTCAACAAGCCGCTGGACCGTCGACTCCAATGCCGCCTTGCGAGACATCGCCGCGTCCGGATCATGAAACTCTGGTCTCGGGATCAGCGAAAACGTCAACGCCGCTCCCGGACGAAACCGGTCGTCGTAGTGCGCGTCGACTTTTGGCAGAGGGATGTCTTTGTTGAGAAACGGATTGGACACACTGTCAAAAACCGCCTGGACAGAATTGACGAGCGAACGATCCGACCGCCAGTTGGTCCCCATGTTGTGTCGATGTTCGACTGGAGTCTGCCGCTCCGCTTCCAGGTAAGCTGCCAGGTCCGCTCCGCGAAACCGATAGATCGACTGCTTCGGGTCACCGATCATGATGAAGGCACGATCGACTTCCGGATCGGGAATCTCGGCCGCTTCACGAAACACTCGACTGAAGATGCGATACTGCACCGGGTCCGTGTCCTGGAACTCGTCGACCAGCGCGACGCGGTATTTTTCGCGCAACCCTTCCAACAGCAGATCCTTTTGTCGACCGTCGAGCGCCTCATCAACTTTGTGCAACAGATCGCCAAAGCTCATGATGCCACGTTCGGCTCGCCGCTTCGCCACATGGTCCCGCACAAACTGACCGGCACGGGCGAGCAATCGCGTTTCCACTTCCTGCTGCCGCTTCGAAAATTCTCGCGACAGATCAGCGATTTCCTGCAACAACGAAAACGCCGGATGCTCAGGTGTACTACCCCGAAACTTTGCCAGCGTGCCTGATTCCAACCCGCCCTGCGTCAGCCGTTTCTGGTCACCGTCCAGCTTGTCGTTCTTCCAGGTGAACTCGGCCAGCGATCGTGAGTCGACCAGCGAATCGATAAACGCCACCGACTTGTCGATCAGTTCGGGCTTGCCATAACTGGGCTTCTTCAGGATACCGTTCTCTACGGCCGAATCGATCAACGCTCGAATGCTGTCTTTCTGTTCGAGCCAGACTTCTGCCAGTTGATTCAACAAACGCTCAGCCGACGTCAGAAAGTCAGACTGCAGCAACTCGTCGAGGTCGCCACCGTCCGGGACAATCTCCAGCGACGGATTGTCCATCACCTTGCCAGCAACTTTCTGAATCTTTGCATACAGCGTCCCGGTCAAAGGCAGCCAGCGTTCGATCAGCGAGTCCTCGACTGTCCATGACTGAGCGACAAAGTCGCCGATGCCTTCCTGAATCTGAACATCGAGCGACGCGACCAGCTCGACGTTAAACTGTGTCCCCGATTCAAAAACCAGCTCCTGCAAAACTCGACTGCAGAATCCATGAATCGTGAACACGGGCGCCTGATCGAAACTCAACAGCGAATCTTCGATGCGCTCAACGACTTGCGAAGCTGAATCTTCATCCCACGCCCCGCCCTGCTCCAGCAGTTTCACGAGTTGGCCATCCACCTCGCCCAGTGCGACGGCACCTTCAGCGTCAGCGTGTTCAGGAAACGACCGCAGCAGTTGCAGAGCCTCGTTCAGCCGGCCCCGCAACCGGTCTCGCAGTTCCGACGTCGCCGCTTCCGTAAACGTCGTGACGAGAATCTGATCCGCCGAGCAACCGCCTTCCAGCAGCAGCCTCAGATAAAGCGTCGTAATGGTAAACGTCTTCCCGGTCCCGGCACTGGCAGCAATGCTGTGCACCCCGGAAAGAGGCATCTGTAGCGGATCAAACATCCCAATTCCCTGGTCGAGTGGTAACACGACGCAAGCTACTCGAAGGGGATTCCGACTGCATCAGTTGGATCGGATTCGGGAATAATTCAGCGAATCAGGTTACGTTGCGAGATAATCGTCTTCGACCATTTCTCCTTGTTCGTTTCTCACAAACCGACCGTGAATCTTTTGAACAGCCTCGACCAAGCCGTTCTGAAGGGCAAACGTTTTTGGTTTGCCTCTGACACCCTCATGGATCTCAATGATTAAGGAATGGCCTGGGTTTCCAGGCAGTGAGTCAGGCTTGACGGTCAGTCCAAGTTGAGTGAGGTCCGAAACACGAAGTTCCAACACAAAGTAGCCTGCCTTGCTTAGAGGGCATCTGGAAAGTTACGCGATGTGGGCGAGGAGAATTTCGTTTTGG
>CALDJX010000351.1 GCA_937899075.1 uncultured Planctomyces sp.
TCGCCCAGAGAAGCAACGTTACCAAGAATGTCGACAGCGTTTCGGTCATCGCCTGAGTCGTATACTCAATAAGTAGCGGGTCAACGGCGACCAGAAATGTGGCCACTGCCCCCACTCGCCAGGACAAACGACACAGACCTGCCAGCCGCCACGTCAACCAGACGGTGGCTGTCCCAAGTAAAACCTGAGCGATACCTAACGCGGCGAATCCGCCGAGTCGAAGGCAAACAGCAGCCAGCAGCGGGTAGAGCGGCGGCCGAAAGGCGGTTGGTTGCTCGATCGTCGAACAGAATCCGTGGCCGTTGAGAAGATTCTCAGCAATCGCCAGGTACGCATCCCGATCCACGTAGAGATTCTCAAAACGGAGCAGAACTGCGGTACCCCTCAGCAGACACGCCAGCAATAGAATGCCCCAAACTGCGACCGGGACACCCCATGTCCCAGACTCATCATTCCGTTCGTAGGGCATATCCGAATCCCGAGCAGCCACGTTGATTTCCTCTCAGCAGTGAAATAACAGCTCAATCCCAAAGTCTGATCGCAACAGAAGAGCGTTGATCCCGGAATCATGCCAACAGGCTTACATCTTCTCGACAAAGGGTCTGATGAGAAACTCCGCGGCAAGTCGTTGAGGGACGGACGTTGACAATCTGGCAGTGAGACCGCAAAGCAGTCTTGCGTTTGGCCTTGCAACTGCCCGGCAGCGAGTAGCACGTCGATGGCGACAGGACTATTCTTAACCGGTGGTCGCGGACTGACAAATCACTCCAGAATACAATCGCTTGAATTCGGCCCAATGCAGCCAGCAAAACCCGACTCGACTCCCAGGAGATTACCGTCTCTGTCGAACTTCCTTGAGAAGACTGCCGCCGCAGTGATTCAATGGCGGCTCCCAATTCTTCTGGTTGCTGTGGTGCTCACGGCTTGTGCATGGCCAATTGCGGCGCGACTGCGTTTCGACCAGTCGATCGAATCGCTGTACGCTTTGGACGACCCGCATTTCGCCGCCTACGCACGCAGTAAACAGCACTTCGGAGGCGATAAGTTCGCCATTGTAGCGTGGGATGAACCGGATTTACTGGCGGCAGATTCGACATCAATCTCGCCTCAAAGTCAAAAGCGAATCCTGGACCTGGCTGAAAAGTTGGCGGCTGTTCCGGGAGTTGAACGTGAAAGTGTCCAGCACGCCGTCCAGGCATTGGCCTTCCCCTATAAACGTGACCAGGTCACGAAGCTGATCGAAGGCATGCTCATTGGGGAAGACCACAAAACAACGGCCGTCGTTGTTCGCCTTCTCCCCGAGTCTTTGTCGCCAGTGCCCAGAGCTGAGTCGTTAGCGCAAATCCGGCACCTGGCAAGAACCCACCAGCCGCCCGCATTCGTTGTCGGCGAGCCTGTCCAGATTCACGACATGTTCCGTTACGTCGAAGAAGACGGACACAGGCTGTTTCAGTTTTCGCTCGTCCTGCTCGCCTGCGTACTGTTTTTACTGTTCCGCACGCTGCGTTGGGTCGTCCTGCCGATTGTGGTTGTTGTATTCACAATTCGTTGGACGGAAGCAATTCTGGTGCTGGCAGGCGTTCAGTTGAGCATGGTCAGCTCCATGATGAACTCACTTGTGACCATCATCGGAGTGGCGACTTCCACTCACTTAGCGATGCGATTTCGTGAGTACGCAACGACGATGGAACGCCGGTCGGCACTCATTCGGGCCGTGGCTGAACTTGTCCCCCCAATCTTCTGGACATGCGCGACGACTGCTGTCGGATTTGCCGCACTCCTCTCCAGCAGCATTACCCCAGTCCGCAGCTTCGGTTTAATGATGACACTGGCAACTCTGTTGATCTTCATCGTCGTCGTACTGATCGCCCCGGGAGGTATGGCTCGCTGGTTTCACCGGACGGATGGCATGCGACGAGATTCAACTCGCCTTAACAACTGGTTGCATATGGTCGCTGGTGATCCGGTTCCCGCGCCGGCCGAACGACATCTCGTCTCGATCCTTCAGGGAGTTTCACGCTTCGTTGAACGTCGCCCCGGCCTCGTCGCCTTTGCAGCGATGTCGATCGTCCTTCTTGCGACGGTCGGGATGACTCGCCTTCGAGTTGAAACGGATTTCAGTCGCAACTTTCGCGAAGAAAGCGAACTCGTTCAATCGCTGCATTTTGTCGAAACGAGATTAGGTGGCGCCGGCACGTGGGAAGTAAATTTCACTGCCCCCAGTCCACTGACGGAAGAGTTTCTCGATACCGTCCGGAAGCTTGCAACAAGGTTGCGAGAGGATTTACTCACGACTTCAAAGACAGCTGAATCTTCAACCGGTCGACTGACAAAAGTTGTCAGCCTGACAGATGGACTGGACCTTGTGCCCCAGAAAATCGGCGTTGGATTTCTGTCCAAATCGCTGTCGCTGGACGAGCGGCTTGCCTTGCTGTCCAACATGCAGGGGGAAGTTGTCGACGGACTCTATGATCCCGAAAACGGTCGAATGCGGATTGCTCTGCGGGGTCTCGAACGGCAGAAGTCAGAAGCAAAACTGAAACTGATTGCCAAGGTCGACGAAATCGCGCGAGAAGTTCTTCAGACCCCACAAGAACGAACAGCAGCAGACGCTGCATCTGGAAACGAACGACAAATACCGCTGGGTGCTGATACGGAATCGCGACCCGTTGAAACGACAGGCATGTTTGTTCTGCTGACTTTTCTGATTGAAAGCCTACTTCGAGATCAACTCGTCAGCTTCGGCATAGCTGCCGTCGGGATCGGTACGATGATGGCCATCGCCTTTCGCAGCTTGACGATTGGTCTGATAGCGCTCATCCCAAACGTATTTCCCATCGTACTTGTCCTGGGCACAATGGGATGGTTCGGCGTGCCAATCAACATTGCGTCGGCAATGATCGCCAGCGTTTCAATGGGCCTGACCGTTGATAACAGCGTGCATTACCTGTCGGCCTATCGACGGGAACGGCGAACAGGTGCATCGATCCACGAAGCGATTGAGAGAACGCAAACACAGGTCGGTCGGTCGCTGGTGTTCGCCAACGTCGCGTTAATCGCCGGTTTGTCAGTGCTCACCATGTCGCAGTTTATCCCGTTGGTCTACTTCGGAATTCTCGTGAGTGTCGCGATGCTGGGTGGGCTTGCCGGAAATCTCTTCCTATTACCGTTGATGCTTGGCCGTATCGAGAATCGACACTCGCCTGAGCCCACCCTGCCTGAGATAGCCACTCCCGAAGGAACTCGACTCTAATCGGCCTTGCTCTGAATCTACCAACTTCAATCGCACGTCATACGGAATTCCAAAAATGCCAGACCGTCCACGGACTCTTGGAGAACTTCGAGAAAGCGGATACTCACCCGAGAGCGTCAAGGACGAAATGCGTCGCAATCTCATTCAAAAGTTGAAGGCGCATGACGAACTTTTCCCAGGTATTGTCGGTTACGACGAAACCGTCGTCCCTCAGATCACAAACGCGATCCTGTCAAAACACGATGTGTTGTTCCTCGGACTCCGTGGACAGGGTAAGACTCGCATGCTGCGGATGCTGACGAGCTTCCTTGACGATTCAATCCCAATCGTCGCTGGTTCGGAAATCAACGACGACCCACTGAGTCCACTGTCCCGATTTGCTCTCGATCGCGTTGCGGGGGAAGGCGACGCCTGCCCGATTGCGTGGGTAGGCCGCAGCGAGCGGTATCACGAAAAGCTGGCGACTCCAGACGTGACAATCGCTGACCTGATCGGCGAGGTCGACCTGATCAAGCATGCGGAGGGCCGCCATCTTTCCAGTGAAGACGTCATGCATTTCGGATTGATTCCCCGCAGCCACAGAGGAATCTTCTGCATGAACGAGCTACCTGACCTCAGTCCGAAAATTCAGGTGGGGCTTTTTAACGTTCTTGAAGAACGTGATATCCAGATCCGAGGATTCACCGTTCGCCTGCCGCTCGATCTGTGCCTTGTCTTTTCAGCCAATCCCGAGGACTACACAAACCGCGGCCGAATCGTGACACCTTTGAAGGATCGAATTGGCTCGGTAGTGAGCACTCACTATCCGGCGACACGAGACCTCGGCGTCGCCATTACAAAAGACAACGCTTGGACCGACCGCAACACCGATGTCGCCGTTTTCGTTCCGACATTCATCCGTTCAATTCTTGAAGAAACGTCTCGCCTTGCACGTACGAGCCCACACGTTAATCAAGCGTCCGGAGTCAGCGTTCGAATGTCGATCGCAAATATCGAGAACGCAGTCTCCAACGCCGAACGACGCGGTCTGTTACTTGGCGAGTCACACGTGGCGGTAACGGTCCACGATCTGGCACACATTGCTCCAAGTGCCCGCGGCAAGATGGAACTGGCCATGTCTGATGAACCAGGAGAAGAAGACCGACTCGTCGACCGCCTGCTTGCAGAGGCGATCAAGAATGTGTTCGACGAATCGTTCAAACCAAAGCAGTTTCGCGACCTGGTTGAGCACTTTGAGTCATCAGAAGCGGTCATCATTGGTGACGGCAGCAAGGTGACGGACACTCGCGAAAAACTGGCTATGCTGCCGGGACTTGGAACGCAACTGGCAAACCTGACCACAGAACTCGAACCTGACTCATCACCCGAAGTTTTGCGTCCCGCACTTGAAGTCTCAGTCGCCGGATTCATCCTCGACGCCCTGCACCATCACAATCGACTCAACCGACGATCAACCGAACAAGGCAGAGCTTACGGCTTGTAGATCATCTTCAAGATCATTCACCCGCCTGAACCAACCATACTGTTACCAGTTTTCACAGGGCGAGGCCTGTGACAAGCAACGACTGGGTTCGCCAGCTTCGCTGGGCGTACAAAAAAAGGCCCGGCAGCTGGAACTGCCGAGCCTTCCGTGTATTTCAAGCCAATCGCTAAGGCCGTTAGAACTTGGGAATCGTAATTCGTTTGCCAACTTCCGCGTACTTTGGATCCCAGAAACGTGAATTGAACGTGAAGCCGTAACGCTTTCCTTTATCCCACTTCGCCCGTAAGGCCCAAGGTGTTCCGTCATGCTCTTTGATGACCGACTCGAACGCTGCATCAGCTTTCTGCATTTCCGAATTTAGCAGAGCCAAGTATTCCGACCTGTCTTGTTTAAGCTTGAACGCCTTTTTCATTCGTGCAAATTGTTCGTCTGTCGGCTCCATCGGCTTTTGGCCGCCGTCCAAGTGCCATTCGTTATGTTTTGGATCTTTGGGTTTTCGACCGCTTGCCGCATGTTCGTCGAGAACCAGCAGGTACTGAAAAAGTCGAACGCGATAAGTAAGACACTGGGCGTTGATTAAGTCGTAAGCTGCACGCCAACGTTGAGAATCTTCCTTAGCTCGTAAAGGTCGAATGTCATCAATCAAGGCAACCGCCTTGTCAAGCTGACTCATCGCATAAGCGGCTTTTTCGAATTCCTTCCCTCCCTGTTCCTGAAACACCTCAGCCTCAATTGAGAAGTGCCAGTGTCTCATGTTGAGTTTGGCATCCCAGTGAGGATTCAGATTCTTGATAATTTCCCACACGCCTGTCCGAAACTTACTACGAGCTCGTTGCTCTTCATAATCGCGACGTGAGAGTAGTAAGGGCTCATACTCCTTCATGGCCAGAGCTTTGAATTCACGAGCCTCTATTTCAGCTTGCTTGCCAACCAGATTCTCTTCTTCGCCTGGGAGCATGAAGAAAACGCCGCCAGTTTCTTTGCAGACACGCACCTGGGAATACGGACCAAACCCACTTCCCGAGCTATCGTCACGAGCATGCAACCCTGTCCACTGCAAAGCTTCCGGGTACGCTGTCTCAGGACCACGATTAATGCGAACCCAATGCCACAGTTGATACACCGGATCCTGCCAACGAATCCGAGCAAACGGGTAGCCAAAAACGGCCTCTCGCCCCATACAGTAGACAGGAGCCTTTGCTTTTTCACACGCCTGAATAGCTTGCTCAATCTGGCCATAGTCATTGAGGTTCGTGTCACCCGCATCTGAAGGTGACTCATCACTAACCACGACGATCACAAGCCGGCGTTTTTGGCTGCGAGCCTTCGGACCGAACTCCTTCACTACGCTGAGAATAGCCGCATACATATTCTCAGAACCGCTTTCATCGACCGGAATCTTGTCGATAGCAGTTCGAATTTCGTTCACATTCGTCGTTGGTTTTTTAGTTAATTCTCTGACTGACTGGCCGAAACTGCAGATCGAAGTCATCAGAACTTCCTCACGATCTTTCAAATCGGCGGCTTTTCGACTTTGAATACCAAGCTCTTCGTAGATCTTATGGAACTTCTGCGCGATCTCCTGCTGGTCGTCCTTCATGCTGTTCGACTCGTCAAACAGCCAGACCGCCATAACCTTCTCTGACCGCATCATGCGGATCAGTTCCTGAGTCATTCGAGACAGAGCCGCACCATAACCTTCGACCATGGCGCCGACTTCGCCGTTGACTTCGCCAACACCGAGGTCCTGTCCAATCATGTTCTCGCCCGGAAGGTCGATTGAGCTGGGATTAACATTGAAGTCAACTTCCTGAAGCGATTCGGAAGTTTCAACCTTCTGTTGAGCAACAGCAGGCGCACCAGAACCACCGACGGCCGTTGACACGGCTCCGCCAGAGATGAAGTTCTGAGTTTCGGCAATTTCAGCGTCAGTTTCGAGAGGCTTCGTAAACTCTTCCTGCTGACGCTCATCGTCAAACACGGTTTCGAGAACGATCTCGGGCAGCTTGTCGTTCAGTTCGTAGTGAATAAACGTGAGACCACCCAGAAGGACAAGATGCGCCACCATGGACGTGCCGAGCGCTGAAAAACTCGCAGAACGATTCATGGAACAAATACTCCGAAAAATAAACGCAAACTCATATTTGCGAGGTAGCCGCCTTAAGAACGATTGGCGGCGTCAAATTACAGACTCGGCGGTTTAGGACGAGGAACGAGCTTCTTCTTACCAGTCTTTGGATCGACCTCTTCGAGGAAGAGGACTCCCTTCTTAGGCTCATTGTTGCCGTTCATCCGTCCGGTCGCCGCGTAGTTCGTGTATGACTCCTTCCACGCCCAGCCCATCTGACGTTCCAACTCCAGCTCAGCCTGGTAGGCCCACGGAGTTCCCTGGTGGTTGTCGACGACTCGGCTCAGATACTCAGTCGCGCGAGCGACAATCTTCCGAATAATTGGCCCTGTCTGGACTTCTCCAGAAGCTTCAATGCTCCACGTGTTGTTGCCTTCTTTTTCGAACGTCTTCGGAGCCACTTTCATCTGAGCGAGCATCAGGTTGTAGCCCATAGCCCGGGCCTGTAACGCTAAAGCTCGTCCCATCGCCAGATCGTAAGCTGCCTGCCATCGTGGTTCTTTAAGCTTCTCACGATCTCTTTCTCCAGCTTCAAGCTGAGTGACAATCTCCGTGACTCGATGCCCAAGCAACACAACGCGTTCCTGTGCATCTGTTGCTTCCACACGAATTGCATTGTCGGTGTCTGCCCGAAATCGCGTGGTGGGAGCGGAAACTCGCGTCAACCGCGTTCCCTCTGCAGCTCTCAACAACGCCATCTTGGCTGCGTTTTTTGTGACGTCCTGCTCGTAGAATCGCATCGGACGATAGTCCGGCAAATACTCTTTCATCAAAGCAACATCGAACTGCTTGCCTCGCGAGTCCTGAGCGATCAAGTACAGCCCGCCCGTTTCAGCACACAGGCGAGTCAGAGCGTACGGGCCGAGGCCTGATGAGATCCGGCCTGAATCTATACCACGCGCGCCCCAGTAAGGAAGGTCAAGCACTTCCATTCGTACTGATTCCGGCCCCTGATCGACTGGAACGTCGACTTCGTAGCCATCGGAGTATTTGTACCGAACGTATCCTTTTTCGCGGCCGAACGGCGATGAGTTGCCGATGCAGTAGACTCGGAAGCCGGTCTTCGCGCACATGGCTGCGACGGATTCCAAATGCTGGAAGTCGTCACCACGCTCGTCGGTAACAATCACAATCATGCAGTTGTGCTTGTCGCGCGACGAGCGGAATCTTTTCCACTTGTTGACGATCTGCCCAACAGCAGTGAATGCCATCTCTTTGCCGGAATCGTCGTCCTTGATTCCTCGGACCAGGTTCACTGCTTTGCCGATGTCCGTGATTGGCTCCGGAGTGTAAAAGTGAATTCCTTCGCCGAACCCGACAATTGCCGTCTTCAAAGGAGAATTTCGTTCGGCCTTCAGGCTGTCGAGCTGACCATAAATATTCTCAAAGCGGTCAGCGATTTCATTTCGTCGAATAGCCAGAGAACCAGACTCATCGAACAGCCAGACGACCAGCGTTTCACGTTCTTTTAGTGAGTTGATGACTTCGAAAGTCATTCTGTCGATCGAGCCCTCAACACCACCTGTTTTTTCAGATGTGCCAGTGGTCTCGACGACGCTGGCCATATCGGCTGCGGACGGCTGCATCACCTCGTTGATTGGCGGAGCTTCAATTGGTTCAAGCAGGTCTTCCTCAAGCTCGCGTTTGATCTGATCCTGCTGATTCTGGCTCATCACTTCAGCGGCAGCCTGCGACGAAGTCAGCGTATTTACTTCACTCGCGTTGCCAACCATGTCCTGAACTGTGACGTCGAACTTGTAATCGCGATCGTCGAACTCGTCGACGACGCTGGTTATCAGGTTGTCGGTCTCTGGCCCGGCTGTAATGTAAATGATCCTGCTCAACCCCAGCAGGACAACGACGTGAACCGCCAGGCTGACAGCCCATGCTGGAATTTCGCGGGTGCCAGAAACAGACGCCGAAGCGGCATCGTCAGTTGTGTGGCGATAGCTGTCGCTTGTGAAATCACTCACAGCGGACTCCTTTTCATCGTCGTAAAAGGATGGCAAGTGCTACCAGAAGAGTCGAGGAAGCTCATCCTGAGATCACATCCAACTCTGAACATGAGGCAACTTTCAGATCAGCCGGAACGTCAAACCCATTCCAACAAACAGGTTAAGTTACAGCACCCAATCAGAGTCAACAACTCTGAATCCTCATAACTACCTGTCGAAGCTGCCTGGATGTTCTTCTGAAAATGCTACGAAAAACAGAGTTTCTCTGCACGAAATACCGGACCTTCGACACATGTTCTTCGGTAGTCCGTGGTGCCATCATCCATCCGAACCCGAGTCACGCAGCTGAAACAGATTCCGAAACCACACGCCATCGGAGTTTCCAGTGACAACCAGCAGGGGATCTGACTCTCGGCGGCAATTTTGCCAACAGCCTGCATCATCAGTTCCGGGCCGCAGCAATAGATAGCTTGCGGGCAATCACCGCCAGAAATCAGCTCTCTCAGCGTATCGGTAACGAATCCGTGCCGACCGTAACTGCCGTCATCCGTCGAAATATTCACACTTGCGCCGGCATCGCGAAACTGGTCAACGCACGCGAGGTGCTCTTCCGAACGCGCTCCGTAGCACAGTGACACAGATTTCACGCGATTTGGGACGTTTCTGCCGGATTGCCCATACTGCTGAGCACCCAACGCCTCGTTCGTCACCGCCAGAAACGGCGTAACACCAATTCCTCCGGCGACCAGACAAAGTCGATCAACATCTGGAACAGGGAAACCGTTTCCGAGCGGTCCCCACAGCACGCAGGTATCGTCAGCACGCCAGGTCGTCATCAACTTTGTCATTTTCCCGACAACAACGTAGCCAAAATCAACTCCTGCTACGTTTCCATCGGCATCTTTCCAGACATCGAGCAACGCGAAGGGACGACCGAGCATCGGGTCAGTCACGCGAGGATCGCGGACCATAAAGAACTGCCCGGGAGTGATCTCGCGAGCCAATTCCGGACAGGACAGCCGAATGATCCAGGTGTCTTTGGCGACGCATCGATTCTCGACTACCTTGCCGCGGCACTCCAATGCCGACGGGACAAAACCTGCGAGATCAGGGGTTGAACAGCCAGCATCCATATCTCACCTTTTCGAATCGGTTCTGCGACGATGTGAAACCCCGGAGTTTGTGTCGTGCCGCCACTCGCAATCGCCCTCGAAGCAAATCGAGTTCAAAGCGGGCTGGCTACCGCTTCTTCCGCCTTTTGCTGGAATTCTTCACTTTCGCTTCCTTCTTGCGACTAGTCGGCCTCTTTCCAGACGCCTTGCCAACATCTGCCTTCTCGTCTTTAGTTCGCTTGGAATTCTTCGAACGGCCAGACTCCGACGAGCGGCTTTCAGAATCGGAGCCCGCATCAAACACAACCGTTACGGGCCGACGGACCGCCGGCTTGCGTGTGCGAGGTTTGTTCGGTGTTCCGACTCCGGGCTTCTTTTTCGCGACGACCGCCGGATGCGCCGAAAGGTCAACCGAATCATCATCATCATCGTCGTCGGTCGGCTTCCGCCCCAGATGCTTGCCAGAGGGCTGCATGACCGGCCTCTTCTGGCCTGTCATGTCACGACCGCCGGTTTTGCTGACAGGGCCGATCTCGACAACCCGCCGCTCCGGGCCTTTCCGAACTTTCCTGGGCGCCGCGGGACGTTTCCTGGGACTCGCCTTGGGCGACTCGTCTGTCGGTGTTGCTCGTCGCTCGCCGTTTTCAATGTAGTCGTGCAGCAGCTTCATTTCTTCGCGTGAAAGCTGACGAAACTTGCCGACCGCTACACCTCTCAGCCGCAATGGTCCGAAAGCGACCCGCTCCAGCTTCATCACTTTGTGGCCAACGCGTGAGAACAACCTGCGAATTTCGCGATTGCGGCCCTCGCTCAGCGTTACTTCGAGAATCGTACTTTTGCCACGACTCCCAGTGATCTTCGCATTATCGACCTGGAATCTTCCGTCGCTGAAGTACATCCCTTGCCGAAGCTGCTGCATGATCTCCCGAGTCGGACGACCGGCGACCTGAACCTCGTAAATTTTAGGAACTTTGAACCGAGGGTGAGCCAGACGGTGACCAAGATCGCCGTCATTTGTGACAAGCAGAAGTCCAACTGAGTTTTCGTCGAGTCGACCGATCGGAAACAGCCGGCCGGCGCTTGTAGGAAAGAGGTCGATCACCCGAGCCCGGCCGGACGGATCTGCGTTGGTACACAGCACCCCCTTCGGCTTGTTCATCATGTAGCAAACAGAGCGGTCAGGGCGAATCGATTCTCCATCCACCTCGATCTTCTGCGTTGTGACATCGACCTTTGCCCCAAGTTCGGTGACCGGCGATCCGTCGATTGTCACTCGCCCGCTCGTGATAAAGTCCTCACACGCACGCCGCGAGCCCAATCCACAACGAGCCAATAGAACCTGCAAACGAACTTTTTCGGACGTCGTATTTTTGCCGGCGGTGGCCATGTCTGCGAAGCTTCTGTCAGAGAAATCAGGGGCGCAATCTAACCAAAAATCGCGGACGGAGCGGGAGTATACGAGTCGCAGGCCAGCAATGGAATGAGGAGCGTTCCGGCCCGGTCACTCACAATTCATCCAGCTTCGGCGATCTATTTGCCGCCCGAATCTATTTGCCGCCCGATGAGTGGACGAATCCATTGCCACCGCAGGTTAACGGCGTAATCCGGGTTTGTCCGGTTCAGCAAGAGCCTCGTAGTACCGACGGATCTGGTCTTCGTACTTCGGAAGCAGTTTCTCGCTGCCAACGTTCAGCAGACGCTCCCTCATCGCGGGCGGTAAATGCCCCCAGATCTCGTCGACCAGAGCTCGCCGTCGGGCGAGTGCCGCTGCACGTTCGCGGGCCTGACGCAGATTCTGCTCGGTCGACTCACCCGTTTTTCCTGTCTGCGGTTTCGCAGCTGATCCTGTCGTGGAATCAGCGCCGTTCTGCTGCTGCGGAGCTTGCTGAGGTTTGCTCTGCGAGCCCTTCTTCTGCCCTTGCGAGTTAGCATCCGAATCTGATTGATCCTGGTCCGATTTCTCCGACGAACTCGACGACGATGGCGGGGGAAGATTCTTCAGCTTCTCGATCAACGCATCGATGTTGGTGACGATTCCTGCCTGCAACGCCTCGGTGTCGTCCGAAAGGTTCAACTTATCAAGACGCTGGCTGACCTCTCGCATCGTCGCCACAGCCTCGTCGAGTTCATCAGCAAACGGCAATCGGCTTTGGGGCTCACCAGGTGTTGCCTTCTCGCCGTCCGGCTTCTTTTCCGGCGGATTAAGATCGAGCGGCAAGTCCGGCAGCAGATCACGAAGAAGCTGTCGATCCAGGTCGTTGTCTTTCTTCTGATCGTTCGCCGCCTTCTCCTTATTCTCTGGCTGCTCAATTTGGGGAGCCGCGGGCTTCGCGTTCTCCACCGCTTTGGCCGGTGACACGGTCGACGGACTGGTCGGCTCAGGCGGAGCGACCGCTACAGCGACTTCGCCCAACGATGCGAGATACCCAACCGTCAGCGCGAACACAAATTCTGGCAAACGTTCAATCTTCATCCAACAGGCCTCCCGGCACTTGAAGTGGCTCTCCCGAATCGGGCTCTGATTCCGGGTCACCGAATGCGGCCGTCATCTCGCGAACGAGGTCCGCAATCAATTCCTGCTCTTCCGAGATTGATCGCAGTTCCGCCTGATCCGTCTCCGTCAGTTTGGCGTCGGCGTCTGAACCGGCGCGGTCTCGCACCTCGTGATACCTCTCAGCAAGATCAAGCTGCAAGCTACGAATTACCTTCAACTGAGCGATCAACGTCACGATGTCGCCGCCCGGTCCAGATTGCTGACCTTCACCGTTCTCACCAGGTGGTTGATTTTCCTGACTGGCTCCTTCGTCTTCTGAGAGTGCTTTCAACAGCCCCTCGAACCGTTGAACAACCAGCTGCTGAATGGCGACGGTCGCCTCGCCGGTTTCGCGTTTGTCGAGCAGGTCGATCGCCCGCTGCATGTAGCGAATCGCCCCGCGAAGACTCAACGCGATGATCTCAATCGAACCCACATTTTCCGCCGCGACAGTCGTCTCATCCAACAGGTTTTGCTGAGTTTCCGCCAGGTGCCGGAGTGATTTCAGCCGTGCTCGTGACCACTTCCCTGCAGCCTCAAACTCAAGCTGCAAACGCTCGGTTTCGCCGATCGCCGCCTGCTGTCGAGCCAGCAAAGATTTCAGCTGATCAGCAAGCTTCTCCATCTGTTCCCGAGCGAGCTGTTCTTCGACCGCCTTCTGATCAGCAGCTAACTCGCGCTCAGCCTGCTCCAGATCGTCGAGCGTTTCAGTCATTCGCTCCACGGCTTCTTCAGGATCGCCTTTGGCCAGATCAGACTCAGCGTTGTTCATCTGCTGCGCAGCACGACTCGCGGGACCGGACGCCGAACTCTGCAAACGTTCAAGCCGCCGCAACGCTTCTTCCAACCCTTCTCGAAGCTTCTTCTGCTCTCGACGAAGCTGTCCGAGTTGCGCGTCGCGCTCGACCGAATCCTCCATCCTGCTGACAGCTTCGGCCTTCTTCTGCAGTGTCTCCTGCAGGCTTCGAGCTGCCGCCAAATCCTGTCGACTTTCGTTGAGCTTCTTAACCAGCGTCTCCGTGTCGGTGACTTCTCGCTGATCGAGTTCATTCTGAATTTTCCGCATCGTCTCGACAAACTTCTGCTGAGCGCTGACGGCGTCACCAATTCGATTTCGATTCAGATCGTTAGCCGCCTGCCGCATCTCTCCGCTGAGGCCCGACTTTTCGATCATCTCCAACGCCTTCTGAAATGCTTCCGCGACCTCCGGCTGAGACGTTGCCGCTTCCTCGATCGTTTCTTCAAGGCGTTCCCGAAATGCGTCCACGTCGTCAGCAACCTGCTGCTGCCGCGAAGCTAGTTTTGCGAGGTCGGCACGTTCCTGATCGGTCAACTCGGCTTGAGACCGCGTGAGCGTTTTCTGCCCGACTTCAGCCGTTGAAGTCGACAGGGCCTGCTGATCACCCGTCAGACTGCGCAGATCGGCATTCAGATTTCGCTCGTTCCGCCACTGCGAAAGGTCACTCAGTATTCCTCGAAGGCTGCGAATCGCCTCTTCCTGATCGTTGCTGACAGAACTCAATGCATCCTTCAGTTGTGCCTTTCGACCAGTATCCGACTTCTTACCGTCGTTACTCAACTTGCGAGCTTCGGTCAGCTTCTGCTCAATCTTCGGAAAGGCATCGTCGCGGAAAAAATCCAACTCGCCCACAAGCGAATCCAGCAGCGATTCCGACTCAGAGTCTTCGACAGCGTTGTCTAATCGCTCCTGCTGAATCGCTCGAGCTTCGTCCCGAAGACTGCCACTTTCACCAGTGAGACGTGACGAAACCTGCCGCTGATCGAGCTCGACACGCTTCAGCACATCGCGATCTTCCGGTCGCAAACTGCCGGCCTCGTCAAGCTGCACCTTCAGTTCGTTCGTGTTCTGCTGAGCGGACTCCAGAGTCGCCGTTGCACGCTCAAGATCCAGCAGCAGTGCCGCCTGGCGATCGGTTAACTCCGCTCGTTTTTCTTCATCACTGACGATGATCAGCGTGCGAGGATTGCTTCTCCCAACATGTTCGTCACCCAGGTCATACCAGTCTGATGCCTCGGCATGAACCACAACCAGCGTTCCCGTCAAATACCCATGCGGAGCAAGGTCCCACACAAGTTCAGGTCGAATCTGATCGGGCCGGTCTTCCGAATCAAACAGCGGCAGACGCCGAAGCGCCGCCAGCCGGACATCGACAATGCCTGCTTCAAACGGTCCATCATTTGGATCGAGCACGACTTCATCAGGCAGTTCGTTGCCTGAGTCGCCGCTGCCGTGTGCTGAATCGACAATCACACCGTCGATAAACTTCGGCTGTCGTGAATCCGGGTGAGTCGCCTGGTACGTCAACCATGCCGATCGAATCCCGATGTCGTCTCGAACCAGCACGCGAAACGGAACTTTCGCGACGGCAGTCACCAGCATGTCCGCTGCTGGTTCTTCCATCGTCACGTCAGGAACATTGTCAGCTGAAATCCTCAGGTCATACCGCGTGGCATCTGGATTCTCGAAGCCCTGCCGATCTTTCAGGACGAGCCACCAGGAACCGTTGACTGGCTTGTTGACGACGAACTCACCCGAAGCGTTCAGTCCATCATCCGAAACAGACAGCAGTTCTGGCGACGCGTCTTTTCGATGCAGCGTCACCGACTTTAAAGGTTTGTTGCTGCGAGCAGTAATCTCGACACGCGTGCCGACCACACCCTCGACATGCCCGACGCCCTCGGACAGAGATTGGTCCGCCCGCCCGGTGTACGCTGGAGAGAACACTGAAACTCGCAAGGCATCGATCCTCGGCGGCGGCACGACGTCAACCTGCAAAGGAACGGTCTCACCATCACCACCCCGAGCCCAGAAGAACAGCGGGCCGTTGGTCACGTGCAGAGTCGCTCCGCCGATTTCACGAGCGATCCCATCGTCGTCCCACAGTGTGGACTGCCGCATCGGCTCGCGAATTACTTTTCCGTTGGCTCGTCTGTGAACGAAAGTTAAATCCGCGGGCAATGCTCCCCGCTGATTCTCAACGTACAGTTCCAGAGTCTCGCCCTGCACAACGGTCAAACCACCATTCGCACTTGCGGTCAATGGTCGCAGGTCCTGATCAACAAATCGAAGTTCCACATCTCGCGGCCACGGATTCGCCGAAAACGGAAACAGCAGACGATTCATCGCCGTCGCCGCGTCGGCCTGATTGAAGCCCACGATCACCGCCACCAGCACGCACGACGCGACGGCCCACGTGGCCACTCGCTGCACCGGGCGAGTTTCGATCAGCCCTTCGATGTTGATCTGGTCCAGCCGCCGGAGTGTCTGACGAATCACCTGCTCCTGAAGCTTCGGCGAGCCAATCGCTTCGTCCTGATCAGATTCCAGAAACTGCACAGTGCTGGACAGGCTGTCCTGAAACGTCGGGTTCTGCTTCTCGATCCGCGATGCCAGGTCGACATTGGAAAACTCTGTCGTCAACGGCACCCAGAGATACCGCCAGCCAACCCAGCCGGAAGCACCGAGAATCCCTAACCCCAGCAACACCCGAGTCCCGGCCTCATCCAGATGCCACAGCCAGTCGAGGCTGCCCGCCACCAGCGTGGTCAGAAAAAGCGTCACTGTCAGACAGCAGAAGCCATAGACCCACAGCACGTACCGAACGCGTTGTCGCAGCTCTCGCAAACGATCAAACAACTGTTCGGGCATCGGTGTGGTTCCTCAGGGCTGACTGCGGGGCGATTGGCCGCAGGGGGATTGGCGACTTCGAGATTGGCCGCGTCATTGACTCGTGCAGGATACCTGGCAACTCAAGCCAGTGGAATCCCCGGTCTCATCCATCAATTCTTCCATCGTCGCGCAAGATCGGTTGCCCTGACGCCTAATCCTCTTTTATGGCCACAAGAAGTCGCAAAAGGACACAAATGCAGACACAGGTTTTACGTCTTTTGGGCTTTTTTGCGGCCGAACATGTCGGACGTCATTTCAGACACGGCCCCTGCTGGAGTAGCACGAGTGACGAAACCAACGATTAACCAAACAACTTTCCTGGGTTCATTTAGCTGTTCGGATCCAATGCGGCCTTGATCGACCGGATCGTGTCGACGGCTGAACCGAGTTACGTCCAGCAAATCATCGCTGCCCGCCGTCTCAATCAACATTCTCATTTGCTGGAACATGAGCTTCTCATCGAACGCGAGGTTTGACACATCTCCAACAAACCTTCCTAATTCGCTCCCCGCCAGATACTCCCTCACGACATCCCGCCTCTTAAAGCTGTTTTGAATTCGCTCCAATGATTTCCCGCTTCGACGTACAACCAACCACCAGACACCGACGGCCAGCTTCCGCTGTCTGTGGCCTTGTGCTGGTGTGTCTGATCGGGCAATCGATGTTTCCAGGAATCGCCAACGGCCTTCCGTCGTCGGGGGCTGAGGATTCGACAAACGCTGGCTGCTGCGTTCTTGACCTCTCGGTTTCGACGAGTCCTGGTTGCTGCTGCGGACCGACGACCGGCAAGAATTGCGGGTGCGCGTGCGGAAAGGGAAAATCTGCAACGCCTCCGAGCAGCCATCGCGACAAGCCTTCTTCCCGACATGGCAGATCGATTGAATCGGAAATCTGTGGTTGTGGAGGCGAACATCGCCCCGGGATGATCACCAGCATCGATCCTGCAGTCCTGACTCCGATCGACGAACCGCTCTGCGTGCATCCGGACTCGCACGCACCTGTTGCAATACTTGCACGTTGCGAAAGCACGCTGCCACCACCGACGCCGCCTCCTGAGGATTGTGCGTAAGCGACTCTTTACTTGATGCCCGGCCTCGACGTCCTTCTTGCGTACAGCCGAGGCAATCCCCTGTGTACGACCGTCGTCGTGCGCGCGGATTTCGCTCACAACAATCACACTCAGGAATTGAGATATGCGTTGCCCGATACAAACCCGAGCCCGCGCGCGCCGCGGCTTCACACTTATCGAACTGCTCGTCGTCATCGCGATTATCGCGATTCTGATTGCTCTGCTTCTGCCGGCTGTTCAGCAGGCTCGTGAGGCCGCTCGCCGATCACAGTGCAAAAACGCACTCAAGCAAATCGGCATCGCCCTGCACAGCTACCACGATTCTCACAGCACGATGCCACCAGGCTACGTCTCTCGCGGAGTTTCCTCGACCGATCCAGCATCCGCCGAAACGGCTCAGGGATTTTCATGGGCGACCATGATTCTTCCATTCGCAGACTTCGCCCCGCTCTACGAGAGTTTCGACTTCTCCCTGGACGCCGACGATCCGACCAATCTGCCGCAGGGACAAACGACACTGCCATTCTTTCGTTGCCCATCGGACCCGTCCAAAGAACGATTCACCATGACCGACAGCGGCGGCACAACGATCAATGACTCAACCGGCAATCCGATGGAACTCGCCACGTCAAACTACGTGGGCATCATCGGGTACGGCAGTCTTTCCATGACTCCCGGCAACCCGCCCGGCGCCGGCATTCTCTATCGAAACAGCAAAGTAAATTTCCGAGATATCACCGACGGCACATCGAACACGATCATGGCTGGCGAACGAGCCAGCGAACATCAGTTCGACTCGAATAACCCGTCCATGAAAGCCGCTGCCAACTCGACCTGGTACGCGGCCATTCCCGGCATCGCCGCTCGTAGTGCCGGAATGATGATGATGCCAATGATGACCGAAGCGTCGCCGTCACTGATTCTCGGCCACGTCGGTCAGCCAGCCATGATGGGCATGATGCAAATGCACAACGTGCACAATAACACAAACCACATCGTCCACTTTTCGAGTCGACACGTCGGCGGCTCACACTTCCTGCTCGCGGATGGGCATGTGATCTTTCTCAGCCAGAACATCGCGTACAACACCTTCCGCTATCTGGGAACGCGCGACGACGGCGAACAGCTCGGCGATTTCTGATTGCCTGGCAGATCACGTTCACTCAACAGCCGCGCGGGCAGCAAAAACTCAAGTGCTGCCTGCGCTGGTTGGTCGCGTTGATTTCGCAAGCTGCTTCTCTATTCAGGATCGGTCCCGAAATAGTTTCCCAATTTCATACAAGCACGAAGCGCAAGCGAGTGAATCGAAAAATGCTCGACTGCGGCGAATTCACTCGCTTGCGCTTCGTGCTTGTATCGGGAAGTTGTTTCGGGACTATTCTTTAGATTTTTTGTCGTCCCGGAATGCGTCGATCAAGTCGAAGATGCCGCGAGCTGTTTTGGGCACGTCGTTCTTGCCCTTCTCGTCACCAACCAGACCGCCGACGAGGTCAGAAATCGCTCCGGACAGATTCGGCTCGCCATTCGATGGAGTCCCGATTCCGGTCAGGCCTCCCAGTCGGCCGGTCAATTGGTCGAGCATATTTCGACCTCCTGGCAGGCTGATGCGAGGATGCTTGAGCGTTCCTGTCATGCGAATTTCCAGCGGAGCCTGCATCAGGCTGCTGAGCACTTCGATACGCGATGACGCCAGACCGGAAACATTGACAAGAATCTGCACGTCGATGTTCTCTTCGAGGTCCACCCACCCGCTCGTTCGGATGGTCAGGTCACCGGCCAGTTCGGGAATCAGCAGTGTCAGACCTTCGTGATGCACGCGGCCATCTTCCACTTGAAACCGCACTTCGGTTTCTTCAGACGCCCGCACCGTAGCGAAGCGACCTCCTGAAACCGTGGCCAGCACCGAAGCGATCTCGGCCAGCAGCGGATTCTTCAGTCCGGTCTCAACCTGATGCAGCATCATTCGGCCGGAGATTTTCGTCAGCTCAACGCGTTCATCATGAGTCACCGTCCCGATCGGAATCTGAAACGTGTCCAGCTCGACGGTTAGCCGGCCGGTGACCATCGCCGCATCCGACAGAAACGGCGCGATGAGCTGCAACCCCTGATCGCAAAGTTCCGGAGTCAGCTCTCGACGATCGAAGAGCTTGACCGGCTCAACGATCAGCAGACTGGTTTCGTTCGTGACTTCCGTGCGTCCCACGAAAGAGATTCCGTCTACGGAAATCACAGGCTCCAGGCCACGAGGACCGCGAACTTCAACAGTGCCGTCGCGGATGACGGTCCGCAACTCAGGGTACACCGTCCCGTTTCCGGGCGTTTCCGTGCCGTCGCCTTCAGAGCCCCGACTGATCGGTTTGAGTATGACGGTCGGGCGATCGAGGTTGACCGTACCGATCTCCGCTGGCGACAGCAAAAACTGAAACAGCGTTTTGTCTGTCGAGAATGTTTCCGCCGAGAACTGCCAGGACTCGTCGTCGCGCTTCACGTCGGTCTTTCGCAGCGTCACCGGCCCGAACCAGGCAAGCGTCGCCGATTCCGCCGTCACAGACAGTTCGCGGCCCTGGGATACTCGATCAAGAATCGAACGGTGCAGACCGGTTGTCGCCACAATCGTCGGCAACCCGATGATCACCAACAGAAAACCGCCGCCGAGCAGCACCGCCAGGCGGAGCCACATCTTCCGCATCGGGACCTGCTGCGTCGACACGTTACTGGCCGCTGGCGGGTCGTTCGGCGAAGTGCCGCCCGGAGAATTTTCCTGATCCATCTGGTAAACCTCTCCCGCCGTCCGAATTCGTGAAACGCCAACCGCGTGAAACTGCCGCCCGCTTACGCCCAACTCGGAGTCTAGTCGCGAGGTGCCTCTTCATGCACCACGACCTGCGGCCTCGCTTCATTGCCCACCGCCGAGTCTCCTGCAACCATTCCGCGAACGGCCAGTCCAATCGTGCATCCACTCTGGAGTAATCTCTCATGCGACCGATCTATCGACATTTGCCACTAGCGATGCTCGCTTACCCGCTGCTGGTCGTCACAGCGTCTTTCAACACAACTCAAACCGCGATCGCTGACGACTGGTCACAGTTTCTAGGCCCCGATCGAAACGGCATCTCCCAGGAAACTGGCCTCATCAACGAATGGCCGGACGGAGGCCTCAAAGAAGTCTGGCGAGTCAACGGCGGCGTCGGCATGTCAGGCATAGCGGTTAGCGGCGACATCGCCTGCACGCTGATCCAGACCGACGGCAAACAGCGAGTGCTCGCTCTGAATGCAAAGACCGGCGCGACTGATTGGAGCACTCCCGTCGCGGCCGCTTATGAAAACGGACAGGGAGACGGCCCGCGCGCGACGCCCACGTTTGTCGGTGATTCAGTCTTCGTATTCACCGGCGATGGCACGCTCGCCCGGCTCAAAGTTTCGAACGGATCGGTCGAGTGGTCGCACAACGTTCTCAAACGTCACGGCGGACAACCCGCAGAATACGGTATGGCATGTTCGCCGCTGGTCGTCGGTGACCTGGTCATCGTCCAGGCCGGCGCCGCTGCCGGAACGGTCGTCGCCTGCGACATTAATTCGGGCGAATCTCTCTGGACGTCCGGCCGACGAGAAGCAGCTGGCTACTCGTCACCCGCCGTCTTCACCGTCAGCGGCCAGTCACAGATCGTCGCCTTCAAAGGAGCGTCCGTATCCGGCATCGATCTGAAATCCGGCGACGAACTCTGGCAGTATCCCTACAAAACCGACTACGACTGCAACACCGCATCGCCCATCCAGGTCGGAGGCAACGTCCTGGTATCAGCCGGCGAAAACCACGGCAGCACGATGCTGAAAATCGGCTCGAAGGATGACGACTTCAAAGTCGAAACAGCCTGGACGTCAACCGGCGGCGGCAGCCTCATGCGGAACGAATGGCAAACCGCCATCCACCTCGGAGACTACCTTTACGCCTTCGACAATGTCGGCAGCGCTGGCCCGGTCACACACCTCGTCTGCATCGAAGCGGCGACCGGCAAGTCAGTCTGGCGAAAGACTCGCTTCGGCAAAGGCAACATGATCGCCGCCGACGGAAAACTCTTCGCCACGACAATGAAAGGCGAACTCGTCGTCATCAAAGCAACGTCCAAAGACTACGAAGAACTCGGACGCAGCACCGTCATCGCCACAACACGAACAGCCCCTGCCCTCGCCAACGGACTGCTCTACCTTCGCGACGGAGCCGAAATCGTCTGCCTGGATGTCCGGGCGAAATAGCACCGATTCGAATGCGACTTCAACTGCTCACCCCGGACAGCTCGAAAGGACCACGGATTACCCGGATAAATCAAGGATGCCTAATGGAGCATCCTTAACCATCCGCTTAAATCCGTGCCCATCCGTGGTTATTTAGTTCCGGTTGGTCAGAGCGCACAATCCTGCGGATTCGCGATCAAACATTGCCCCACATAAGTAACTCAAGGATCATTCCTCATCATGACCAGAACCGCCCAACTGTTCGCTTTGTCGCTTACCGCCGTTTCCTTGCTGACCGCACCCGCGTTCGCGGCGCCGCCACAGCCAGCGTCGCTCTTCAGCGATCACATGGTTCTCCAGCGGGACGCCGCCGTTCCTGTCTGGGGAACGGCAGAACCCGCCAATGAAGTCACTGTTCAGTTCGCCGGCCAAAGCGTCGCCACCAAAGCCGGCAACGACGGAACGTGGAAGCTGTCCCTGAAGCCGCTGGAATCGTCAGCGACTCCGGCTGAACTGACCGTTTCGAGCGACGGCAAAACAGTGACCATCAAAAATGTCCTCGTGGGCGACGTCTGGATCGGCTCGGGTCAGTCGAACATGGCGGGCCGAGCCGCTTCCTACGCGAAGAACGACGAAACACTGGCCGCACTTGTTAAGCAGGGAAGCTTTCCCACGATTCGCCTGATGGACGGCGGCCCCAAGCCAACGTGGATGGAGACAACCAGCGAATCGATTCCTCGCGCTTCGGCCCTGCTCTTTCCATTCGGCGAGCGTCTGCAACGAGAACTCGACGTGCCAATCGGGCTGATCCTGGGAGCCGTCGGTGGAACTCCGTCCGGCTACTGGATCCCGTCGGAAACTTTCGCAGCCAGCGAGAAGTGCAAAGCCTCGATCGCCGAGTTCAGCGAAACGTTCGATGCCGCAAAGAATCAAAAGCAGTACGAAGCACAACTCGCCGCATGGGAAAAGGCGGCCGCGAAAGCCAAAGCCGAAGGAAAGAAACCACGCGGCCGCAAACCCACGCCGGCAGTCGGACCGGGAGGCTCACTTCGAGGCGGCCAGATCGGCGGACTGTTTGATCGGTACATCCGGTCGGCAGTTGGGTACCGCATCAAAGGAGTGCTCTGGGATCAGGGCGAAGCTCGATCCGGCGTCCAGGGCGTCGATCAGTATGTCATGATGAGCGAGCTGATCCGCGGCTGGCGGGAACTCTGGGGCCAGGGTGATTTCCCATTCCTCTTCGTGCAGAAGCCCAGCGGCGGCGGAAACGCTTTCTCGAATGAAGACCCGATCACTCGAAACGGCGAACCGTTCGGTGCTCTTCCGCAAGCCGCGAACCTGGACACGATGTCCGGCGAGCAACGCTTTCTCTACGTCAGGCTGATGCGCGACAACCCGAACGCCTTCATGGTGCCGGCAGCCGACCTGGGAGCCAGCATTCACCCCACCAACAAATGGGGCTACGGAAACCGCGCCGCCGAAGTGGCACTCAGCGAAGTCTACAAAACCGGAACCCAGGCTTACGGTCCGATGTATCGATCTCACAAAGTCGATGGCAACCAAGTCGTCGTCAGCTTCGATCAGATCGGTAAAGGCCTGACCATCGCCCACAGCGACACGCTCCTGGGATTCGCCCTCGCCGGCAAAGACGGAGTCTGGCACTGGACCGACGCAAAGATCGATGGCGATACAGTGGTCGTCTGGTCAGACAAAGTCCCTTCTCCAACCCAGGTCCGCTACGCCTACGCCGCAAATCGACGTTGGGCGAACCTGTTCAACAAAGACGGCCTGCCAGCCACGGTCTTCTCTGCCCCGTTCATGACACGCTGACGTCGAGACGGAAGTCTCCAAAGTCACCGTCACCAAACGTTCCGGCCGAGACGAAATACGTTCCCGCGTTCAGCGTCACCGTCAGCCGGCTGTTGTAACTGCTCGTTCCGGACCCACCGTCATCGTCGGAGCCAATCTGAATCCCGTTCCCCACCGTAAAGCCTGAGGTACGTGTCCACGAAATTGCCGGCACCAGTCCAGCCAAGGTCGATCGTAACTATCGTGGTTTGCGTCACGACGAACTGGAAGACGTCACGATCGCCGGCTGTTTCGAACGTTCCAAACGCTGTCGCTTCGCCGGAATTAACATCGAGAATCGTCGCGGTTGAATCAGGCGAGTCGGCGTGCAGGTCGCTGTCTGAAAGCAAGTAATCAACGCTGATTCTCGGCACCCAGTAGCTGACATTGTTCGTTGAATAAAAGTCGACGCCGTTCGTCCCGGTGGGCAGCATCGCCCAGCCGTGATTGCTGGAAGGATCAGCCATCCACGCCGACAGACTTGCCGTGACGTCAATGTCCGTCCAGCCGCTTGACGTGTAGCTCGAGGTCCAGGCATCCGGAGTGACGGCCGCTTCAACCCCATTCGCCTGAATGCCCGCCCCCATGCCAGCCCAGGTGACCGAGTCGTCCCACGGCGTCAACATCCGATGAAGGACCACCTGATTGCCGCCATTGCTGACGTACAGCGTCAAAGTGGCCGACACAATTTCGCTGCCAAAAGGAATCTGCCCCGGAGCCGATCCAAAGATCTCGTCAAACTGAAGCAGCGAGTGTTCATGGTCACCGCTGCTCGACAGGTCAACCTCG
>CALDJX010000352.1 GCA_937899075.1 uncultured Planctomyces sp.
CAGGTCCGAATGAAATCCAATTCTCAAATCACGTTTCGTAATCTGACACACAAAACCGAGAGGTACGTTTCGAAACGTCGTCATGGCAAGGGTTCTCGCCGATGATCCGCCATCTCGACCTGTCGTCGTTCCTTGGAATAACCTCATGGTCTCAGCCAGCAAACTGTGGACGAAGATTCGCGAGAACACACCGCGCCGATCGTGCGGGCCAATGACCGCGTCGATACTCGGCACTGGAGCGTTCGCGCCGGAAACTATCGTTACGAACAAAAGTCTCGTCGAGTCGAGCGGCATCGACACAACTCCCGCATGGATCGCGTCAAAGACGGGCATCCTGGAACGTCGATTCGCTTCACCCGAAACAACGGCATCCGACCTGGCCACCGAAGCCGCATTGCGAGCTCTGGAACAGGCTGGAGTCCCTCCCGAAGACGTCGACCTGTTCATCGTCGCGACGTCGACTCCCGATTTCACGATGCCGGCTACCGCGTGCCTCGTTCAGGAAAAACTTGGCGCAGAAGGCGGCATGGCGTTCGACGTGGCAAATGCGTGTGCGGGTTTTGTCACCGCTTTTGATCTCGCGGCTCGATGCCTGCAGACAAATACAGAAACCGCAGTCGTGATCGGCGTGGACATTGGCAGTCGGATTGTCGATCCAAACGACCGCACAACATCCGTGTTCTTCGGCGACGGAGCCGGGGCGGTCGTGTTGAGTTCCGAAGGCACCGGCCAGGTTCTGGCTTCGCGAGTCCAGTCGCGAGGCAACACCCATTCCCTGAACGTGCCCGTCGGCGGCACGATGACCATGATTGGCAAAGACATCTGGAATTTCGCCACGGACGTCTTTCCGGAAACCGTCCGGTATCTCTGCGCGAAAGCTCAGGTGCCCGTCGACGAAATCAAACTACTGGTCCCCCACCAGGCCAACGACAACATCATTCGCTGCGGCGCGGCCGAACTGGGCATCCCGATGGAGCGAGTCGCCGTCAACATCGACCGCTACGGAAACACCATCGCCGCCAGCATTCCCATCGCTCTCGACGAGGCTCTCGCCAGCGGACGCGCCGAGCGAGGCGACTACGTCATGCTCGTGGGATTCGGCGCCGGCCTCTCCTGGGGCGGCAACCTGCTGCGTCTCTAAAAGTAGTAATCGAATCACGTCACGTCTCTGATGAGAATCGCCATGACTATCACCGCAAATCTGTCTCGCAAGCTCAGCAAAGCAAACGACATTCGCCGAAGATTCGGTGTCGTGGCCACACTTCAATACTCCGCGAATATCGTCGGCAGCAGACTCTGCAACTTCGAAACGCTGACGCTCGTCTGGTTGCCGCTCGACGAAATGCAGATCGAACTCGACCTGCCAGACGATACGACGATGCGATTTCTGACTCCTGCAGAAGTTGAATCCTTCGCGCAGGATCCGGCGAACGACTTCATCCCGTCGCACGTTGAGAAAGCTCACGCCGGAACAGACCTCTGCTTCGCCGCTCTGGTCAATGGCCGACTCGCTTCGTACGGTTGGTACACGCTCGACCGAGCATTTTCGATCGGTGACAACGGACTGCTGATGCGAGCCCCGTCAAACGCCGCTTACATGCACAGCGGATTCACACATCCCGACTTCCGAGGCCGCCGTCTTCACGGAATCGGCATGGGCCGAGCACTGCACGCACTGTCCGACCGAGGCGTCAACGCACTTGTTTCGGACGTCGACTGGGCCAATCACGCCTCGCTGAAAAGCTGCGTCCGCCTGGGCTACCGAATGCTCGGCAACCTTTACGCCATCGGCAGCGGCCGCTTTTTCAAAATCCCCAAAGCAGTCAGAAACCTCGGCATCTCATTCGAACGAGAAACCGCCACCGAACCACAAAGTCCCGAAGCAACGCTCCACGCCGCGTGAATTGTGACGTCGATCGCGGCGGCAAACGCTTCCCTCGCGCGAGATCCATCACGGAAAAACAACATCCGTGCTGACCATTCCGTCGAGCGAATCAGTGGCCGAAAACAACCAGATCGTCGCCTCTTCGGGGACAGCGGCTGATATGGTGGTTCCGTCGATCGTGGCCGGGATGCTTGACCAGTTGCGTTCCGCCAGTCGATTCGTGTCGGTTGTGTAGTGCAGCCGTGCGGCTTTCAAACCAGACTGGGATTTGAATTCCACACTGGCGAGTCCGTCCTTGCTTGCCGCTTTGCCAAGTTGAGGCAGCGGCTCGGAACCCAGGAGATGGTGGTCGATGAAACGACCGATTTCATTCGGAGCCCAACCGGCCTGATGACTGTGCCGCATTTTGACTTCGATGCGAATTTGTTTGGGACTCTTCACCAGCCCGTAACTTCGCGAGTAACTGACCAGTGGATAATGAACATCGTTGGTGCCGTTCACAAAAAGGATCGGGACCTGGCACTTCGGCAACCAGGCCGACGGGTCGTACTGGCTGATCCACAAAGCCCGTTTCTCAGGCGACAGCGCGTCGATCGCCGGCCGCTGCACGGACTCGCCGTCGTAGAGAAATCCGCAACCGTAGACCGGAACGGCCGCTTTGAATCGATGGTCGACCGAAGCCACGATGCACGTCATGTAGCCTCCCCAGCTGATTCCCGTCACGGCGGTCCGATCGGCATCGACTTCCGGGAAACTTCGAATCAACGAGTGAGCCCGAATGACCGCCGGCACCGAGTGATGCTGCCAGTCGTCCGTCGGGTCACCACCAACGTTGGAAAATTTCTGGACGTGTCCGGCTGCCGGGCCGCCTCGCTCCAGACGTGTGCGATCGTCGGGACGACTGAAACCGCTCGCCAGGTCGCCAGTCGTCGGGTCGAACTTCGGAGCAGGCGGTCTGTGGCCGGAGAGGTCCATCGCGATGGCCGCGTAGCCTCGCTTTGCCCACAACAATGTCCACTGAGTGAAAGCCGTCCCGCCACCGCCGTGAATTAAGACGACCGCCGGCAGATTCTTATCTTTCGATGTGTCGCCGCTGATGGTTCCGGGCGTCGCGTAAAACGCAAAGACGTCCGTCGTGTGACCTTCGAACTTTTCGTTCTCATAGGTGAGCGACCGGACTGGACTGGAATCGTCCAGCCACTTCATCGCTGGTGGCGTCGTGAGATTTTCGAGCGACCACGGTTCGGCCGCCTCCGCTGCTCGAAACATGCTGGCGACAGACAGAAAAGTCACAACAACCTGAAGAACGCTGATCCGTAACATTGCAGAAGACCTTCGAATGCGAATGGAAAAGTGAATGGCTATTCTGTTCGCTCAAACCCAATCCTTCCATGAACTCACGCCAGAATCGCTCCGAAAATGTCGACCACCGATCGAAATCGATGGAACGGGAAATATGCTCATCGGCCGGCGGCAACATTCGTCGACGCCGACGAATGGCTGATCGAAGCTCACGACACGATTACTCAGAACACACCCGACCTGACGGTCACAAGGCGAGCGGTCGATCTGGCCTGCGGCATCGGACACAACTCCGTCTGGCTGGCGCAGCACGGCTGGGACGTTGATGGCGTCGACATTTCAATCGAGGGACTCGGTCTCGCAGAACAGTTGGCGACGAAAACCGACGCGGTCGTTAACTGGGTCAAAGCGGACCTCGACAATTGGCGACCGGATCCCGATTCGTACGATCTGGCTGTCGTCTTCCGATTCCTCGATCGCGTGACGGTCCCGCAAATCGTCAACACAGGCCTGAAGCCTGGCGGGTGGTTAATCTACGAAACCTTCGCGGCAAGCGAGCTTGACCGCGCGGACAGCCACATTCGAAATCCGGCCTTCACACTCTCGACCGGCGAGTTACGTCAGTTGTTTGACGAGTTCGAAATTGTCGCCTTCCGTGAAGAAACACTTCAGGATCGCAGCGTGCAACGACTCCTTGCTCGGCGGCGATAATCTTTGAGACCAACTACAGTCCATCCAGCCCAAACCCCTTTGACATCAAAGACTGCTCACGAGGACGACTTCATGCACATCTGGGTCGACGCCGACGCCTGTCCCGGTGAAATCAAAGATCTGCTCTTTCGCGCGGCAGAACGTACAAAAACCAAAGTGACCCTTGTCGCCAACCAACCATTACAGACGCCCTACTCCGATTTTATCGACAGCATTCGAGTGGAAGCCGGCCCCGACGTCGCCGATCAGCGAATCGTCGAACTCGTTGAACCGGGCGACCTGGCGATCACCGCTGATATTCCTCTCGCGGCCTTCGTGGTTGAAAAAGGCGGCGAGGCACTCGACCCACGTGGCGAGCTTTACACCAAAGCCAATGTCGGCGCACGTCTGGCCGCCAGAAATCTGATGGACGAACTGCGTGGAGGTGGTGAAATCACGGGCGGGCCATCAAACTTCTCGGCCAAAGACAAACAGGCCTTCGCGAACCAGCTTGACCGATGGCTCACCGCCGCCAAACGACGCCTTCAACAACCCAGGTAGACCTGCCTTTGGGCCATTGCCCTTCCTTCAAAGTCAGCAACGAGAGTCACAGCCATGCTCAGCACCAGAACAATCTGCCAGTTCACCATGTTCGCCCTCGCCACTCTGGCCGTCCTGCCGACGATGGCTGCCGAACAGGCCAGCAAACCCAACATCGTCGTCTTCCTCGTCGACGACATGGGCGTGATGGATACTTCTCTCCCATTTCTCACCGACGCTGACGGCAATCCCAAGCGATACCCGCTCAACGATTTCTATCGAACGCCGAGTATGGAACGGCTCGCTGCCCGCGGGATCCGATTCAACAATTTTTACGCGATGAGCGTCTGCTCGCCGACCCGCATTTCGATCATGACCGGGCAGAACGCGGCGAGACACCACGCCACCAACTGGATCAATCCACGAAGCAACAATCGAGGCCCCTTCGGACCTGCGGATTGGAACTGGCAAGGCCTCACGAAAGAAAGCATCACGCTGCCGGGCCTGCTCCAGGAAGCTGGCTATCGAACGATCCACGTCGGCAAAGGTCACTTTGGACCAGACAATGCAGTCGGCTCGGAGCCGTTGAATCTTGGCTTTGACGTGAACGTCGGCGGCTCGTCGTTCGGTGCCCCTGGCAGCTACTACGCAAAGCAGAAGTTTGGCCTCGGCACCAAACGAGCTCATCACGCCGTCCCGCACCTCGACAAGTACCACGGTTCGGAAACGTTTCTCACCGAAGCACTAACGATCGAAGCAAAGACGCGTGTCACCGCCGCCGTGAGAGCAAAGAAGCCGTTCTACCTCTACATGTCTCACTACGCCGTTCACGCTCCGTTTGATTCTGACCCTCGATTCGCCGCTCACTACGAAGATTCCGACAAGCCCAAAAACGCACAAGCTTTCGCGACGCTGATCGAAGGGATGGATAAGTCACTCGGCGATCTGCTTGACCATCTTGAGGAGCTCGGAGTTTCGGACAACACGCTCGTTCTGTTTCTGGGCGACAACGGTTCCGACGCGCCACTCGGTCACGAACACGCCGTTGCCTGTGCCGCACCTTTGCGAGGCAAGAAAGGTGCTCACTACGAGGGCGGAATGAGAGTTCCCTTCATCGCCGCCTGGGCCAAGTCAAACTCAGGCAACAAAAGCCAGGCGAAACTTCCGATCGCCGTCGGCTCACTTCAAAGCCAATCGGCGAATGTCACGGACCTGTTTCCGACGATTCTCAATCTGGTCGGGCCCGGAACGCCCACTGATCATCCGGTCGACGGCTCCAGTCTCAACACCCTGTTGACCGGCAAGTCCGACGCATCACGAACGGAAGAATTCCTGATGCACTACCCACACTCGCCCCACCGCAGCGACTACTGGACCTCGTACCGGAACGGTGACTGGAAGGTCATTTACCACTATTACCCAACGAAGGATTCCGAAGACTCTCGCTACCAGCTGTACAACCTCGCTGACGATCCGTTCGAATCGACCAACCTGGCGGACTCAAAACCGGATGAACTGCGTGCTTCGATGAAGGGGCTGATCGCTGGACTGAAGAATTACCACGCTCAGTACCCAGTCGCCAAAGCCGACGGCTCAACTCCGTTGCAGCCAATTCAGCCCTGATCAGAGACTCGACATCCTCACGGACAAGCCTCCTTTGGCCTAAGAGTTGTTCTGCTCGTCGTGACAGACAAGATCAACAACGACGGCTGTCGCCAGGATGGCGACGTCGTCTTCACCGGAGACGATGTCGATTCCGTACGTGTCCGTTAGCGCAAACATTTTCTTCGACACCGATGCGACCGTTCTTCCGCTCCGCGAGAAACTGTATTCGTGTTGCCAGAAGCTGCCGGTGATTTCGTAGTCGTTGGGTCCGGGAACGTCGAGCGTGAATTTCGATTTGAACCAGGTGAACTCTTTGATGACTTCGGCGAAGACGACTCCGTTGCGGTGAATCTCGTACTTCGGCTTAAACGACCAGAGTTTCTGAGCGATGAACGCGATCTCCTGCCGAGTATCGGCGTCCTGAAACGAAAGTTTGTCGCCCCACGAGAAGGCTTTGCCGTCGACAAAGAAGACGTCGCGACCGTCCTGATCTTTGATCGTGAACTTGTCGCCGAGCGAAAAGAACTTCTGTCGCATCTGATATTTCATGACTGGCTCCTGGCTGACGTCGGCTGAATCGAACAAGCGGCGATGAACGTCGCGTTTGGCCGGTGGATCATTCTTCGCGTATTGCTTGCGTAATGCGAACGCTCAGTCGCGGCTGTACTGCATCTTCCAGCAGCCGAAGGTCGCAAGGATCAACGCAAACAGCGTCAGCACTCCGCAGGATTTCGCCACGGTTGCCAGGTCCGGAGTTGGAGTTGTCAGAGCTTCGTGATAAGCGATGAGCGACCAGGCGTGCGGAGTCGCAAGACTGACCGTCTGCATGATTTCCGGCAGCCACTCTCTCGGCATGAAGCAGCCGCTGATGCCGGCAAGAGTGATCACCAGAAAGTTTGCGTAGGCGGATACCTGGGAGTCGGTTCTGACCAGCGTCGCAATCAACAGTCCCATGCCGGTTGCCGACAAAGACGTGCAGGCGACGATCGGGATGAGCAGCCAGGGTTGGCTTCCCCAGGACATTCCAAACAGCATCCGCCCGAAAAGAAACAAAGCGGCGCTTTGCGCCAGCGAAATCACCAGAAACGGAATCGTCTTTCCAAGCACCAGGTCAACCGCCCCGATTGGTGCGATTCTCAGCCGTTTTAATGTGCCCAGCTCTCGTTCTGCGATAAACGACCGGCCCATGACCGGAACCAGAAAAAACGCAAACATGACGGTGTAAGCCGGGACGAGCGTTTGATAGACCGGGTTGCCGGATTCAGCATCCGCGTTGTCGGCATCCGCGTTGTCGGCATCCGCGTTGTCGGCATCCGCGTTGCCTGCGTTCGCGTTGACTGGGTCGGGCTTGCTGGTGCCGGTTGATGAGTCGGCCGCTGTGGCGGAGTTCAGCTGTTTGTTGTCTGGTGGATTCTGTTCTAAATTCGCGGCGACACTCTTGGAGCCAACGTCGGGCTCGTCGTCCGACGAAGTGCCCATCAGCAGGTCGACCACCGTTGACTGCACCGCCGAACGTCGAGCGGAATCCGGCAGCACGGCCTGAAGCGTGCAGAAAAGGACAAGCTGGTCGACGACTGACTGCACCATCGCCGCTGCCGGACGGCTGAGAATTCGAATGTCGACATCCTCAAGGTTGATCTTCATGCGAGCGTCGCTGACGTCGAAGATGTCCTGCGGCTTCAGTATCTCGACTCTCGATTCAAAGTCTTCGCCGATAATGACTGCCGCAGTGAGGTCGCGATCGTTGAGTTGCTTTTCAACTTCGATCAGCGATGCAACTCGAACCGTTTTGATTCCGTTGATGGCCTGCATTCGCTCAATGATCAGACCGGAATGTCGGCTTTCGCAGTTGTCGACGACTCCAAGTTTCAGCAGCTGGTTATCGTTTCGCCATCCCAGCAGCCTGCCGGTTGATAGGCCAAGGATGCAGATAAATGCCATCGGCAGAAGCAGCAGCACGACGAGCGCTCGCCGGTCGCGCACCAGAAGCAGCAGGTCTTTGCGTGTGATTTCCAGAAATCCCATCTTCAATCCCGCAACCGACGGCCGGTGAGTTCGAGGAAGAGTCGTTCGAGATTCGAATCGTTTGTCGTCACGGACAGAACGCTGCACTTCAGATCCGTCGCGGCGTTCACGATCTGACGAAGCAGGTCGCTGAGGTCGGCGTTTTCGCTGGCGTTGATCTTCGTGCGAATGACCGTTGTGAAATCTGCAGAGACATTTTGAGTTGGTGAATCAACCGCCGCGACTCCTTCGATCGCAGAAACACTTGCCGCGAGTTGAGTCGGGTCGCCGGTAAAACGCAATCGGATATCGATAGGCAATTTGCCGAGCAGCTCTTCCTGAGTTCCGCTGGTGACCAGCTCGCCATGATCAATGATCACGACCCGGTCGGAAATGTCTTCGACTTCTTCCATGTAGTGACTGGCGTAAAGCACGGTCACTCCGTCGTCGCGAAGTTGCCGCACACAGTCGAGCAGGTACGCTCGTGATTGAGGGTCAACGCCGACGGTTGGCTCATCGAGCATCAGCAGCTTTGGTTCATGCAGCAGTCCGCAGGCAAAATTCAGTCGCCGTTTCATACCACCAGAGAATGTTCTGGCGAGGCGATCTGCATTCGCTGTCAGTCCGGACCGATCCAGCGCGAACTTGATTCGCTGATCGAGTTCCAGGCCTCTGAGTCGGTACAGACGTCCAAAGAATGTTAGATTTTCATGCGCCGTCAAATCCGGATAAATCGCCAAATCCTGCGGCACAACTCCAAGTTCCGCGGTCAGTGATTTCGACTTCTGAGTGACTGGTTCGCCGCGATAACGAAGTTGCCCGTCGTCTGGCGTCAGCAGCCCGGCGATAATCGACATCGTCGTCGTTTTGCCGGCACCGTTTGGCCCGAGCAGGCCGAGCACCTCACCAGCGCGAATATCAAAGCTGAGGTCGTTCACTGCCACGTGGCCGTTGAAACTCTTGCGAATTCGATCAACCTCAAGCAGATTCACGAATGGCTCCTGTGTCAGGCTGCTGGCTCGCTACGGTAAGGAAAAGGGCGTGTGTCCGGAGTTTTGAACATCGGGACGGACTCGACGAACGTGCCCGGACGGAGCCGCTAAGGAATAGTCCCGAAATAGATTCCCGATTTGCGATTTCAGCGAATCAGCCGCAACGCGTTAGCGTCCGGTTACTGCCGACTGAAAAGAACCGGACGCTAACGCGTTGCGGCTGATGTTCAGGCTTTACAAAGCGGGAACTTATTTCAGGACTATTCCTAACTCTCTCATCGGAACGAGCACCCACTGACTGGAACGGACTGTTCCGACCGGAGCAATCCTGCGGCTTAAAGTGGCGATGACGCCGCATTGCGCGGTTGCTCTGCCAAGCCAGGTTACGCGGTCTCGTCGTTTGATTGGTGATCGTGTTTGACCGGTTGAGCAACTCAATCCTTCCTGGTGATTTCACGAAACAGTAGCATGAGTGAACGCCGATCTTTGATCTGACACTCGTGCAGAAGCCTTCGTCACCGAAGTGTCGATTCAAAGTCGTGTCCAGCCCCGCTTTACTCGTTACTCGCTCGCCACTTTGCTAGCTCGCCACTTTGCTAGCTCGGAGTAGTTCAATCGCCATGACGCCTCAAACAAGTAAACAAACTGTTTCGGCCGGATCGTTTCAATTCAGCAGACTCGTGAATGGTCGCCCGGAAAAGCGAAGCAACCTTGTCGAGGCCATGCAGACCGACGAGCTGCGCAATGCGACCTGGATGTTTGTCTCACCGCACGACGATGACCTTTGCATCGGCGCCGGATTGCTGATTCAGGCGGCGGTTCAGGCGGGCGTCGAGGTTCAGGTTGTCATCGTGACGGATGGCTGCCTCGGTTATTGCGGACCGGAACAGAAAGACGATATCATCGAGATTCGTCGGGATGAAACACTTCGTTCTTTCGAGGTGCTCGGGATTCGGAATGACCATGTCAACTTTCTGGGTTTCCCCGATGGTGGGCTGACCCGATTCATTGGACGCCGCCCCGCCGCAGACGGTGAGCCGACCGTCGGCAACTACACCGGCTTACAGAACGCTTTCACTCATTCGCTGCGAGAGCTGCGTCCGTCACGAGTCTTCGTCCCGACAAAGATGGACCTGCATCCGGACCACCAGATCACTCACAACGAGCTGATGATCAGCCTCTTTCATGCGTCCGGCAAAATCTGGCCGGAGCTGGGCGATCCGCTCGACGTTCCGATGGTCCACGAGATGGCCGTGTACTGCGACTTCCCTTCGGATCCGCATCTGGAAATTGTCGGAGACAACTCAGCGTTCGACGTCAAACTGGAAAGCATTCTGGCGTACGAATCGCAATTGCAGATCGCCGAACTCGTCCAGCGGATTCGGGAAGACGGGCCGTATGAATATATTCGGGATGTCGAGTTTCGACTGTATTCACCAAGGCGATATCGGTCGTTATTCTCACCACAGGATTAGGTCAGTTACGAACTGAAGATGACAGCGGTTGTGATTTGAAGGGTTCAAGGAAAGCATGTCCGAATCGTTGCGTGGACATTTTCTGATCGCGTCAAAGCATCTGCGTGACAGCAATTTCTTCAAGGCTGTCATCCTGATGCTTGAGCACAACGAAGATGGTGCGATGGGCGTTGTCATCAACCATCCGATGGACGTCAGCGTGTCGTCGGCTCTGTCGAAGCATTTCGAAAAGTCGAAAGCTGGCCAGAGTCTGCTCGCTGGTGGGCCGGTCGAAGAAAACGCTCTCCTCATTCTTCACAACTCGCTGGATTACGACCAGGAGCACGACCCGGTTGTTCCCGGAGTCTTTGTCGGCACCAGCCCGGACGTCTTCGAGAAAGTCGTCGAATCTTCGCTGCAGGATGACGGCTCAGCCAACGACTTCAAGTTCCGGATTTACGCCGGCTATTCCGGATGGGGCGAGGGGCAGCTCGAACATGAAATGAGCCGCGGCGACTGGTTTTCCGTGCCTGCCAGCGCCCAACTGGTCTTTGCCCACCATCCGTATGACGTCTGGGAAGACGCGATGAAGCAGCTCTACGAACGGAAGCGAATCTTCCCGAACCAGCCGCCAAATCCCGAGTGGAACTGACGGTTGAGCCGCCAGTTCACCCATCACATTTGCTGGCGAGCGTCGACGTCGTTCACGTCGGCCTGGTCTCGTTCCTCGACGACTCGTCGCTGCTCGGCGAGCGAAGCGAACACAGTCAGCGAAATGCCGGTCAGCATCCCGCCTGTCACCAGTGTCGCGGATTCGACTTCATTCATGCCGGCCAGAATGCCACCTACGCCAGACAACCCAGTGCCGATTCCTGTGATGATCAGCCAACGGCCAGTGACTCGATTCGCAGCGTACCACGTCGGGTCGTCGCTCATCGTGAACTTTGTTCGCAGACCAAACCAGTTGTTGCGTCCCACCTTCCGCCGGTAGAGGGGTATGCCGGATCCGACAAGCACGGCCGACGCCAGCAAATAAGTTGCGAGAAGAACGATTTGCCCGCCGTTCATTTCAGGTCCCCCGCTGTGGTGCTCTCGTGTTGGCGATCATCGCTCGCGCGGCACGGGACGGAAGGCTTCGAGTTGTCCTGACGTCAGGTTGTTGAGATTCAGGTCGTAAGTGGTCACGTGGCGTTTTCCGTCGAAATTCTGCTGCAGAATGAATGCTCGTGTGTCGCCGACGGCGTGAACGACGGCCGTGTGATTCGGCATCCCCATGATCGTCCAGTAACCCGGCTCGTCGAATCGAGCTGACGTGAATTGAAGAATGTCGCCGGGCTGAATTTCGTTCAGAGGAATCCGGTCACCAAACGTGTAACCTTTGGGAGGCTCGGCACCGGCCGCTCGCAATGCCTGGTCGGCAAGGTCCCAGCATTCGCCGCGGCCAATCTTTCGGCCAATGTTATCCGCCGCGAAGTTCACGACTTCGCGTTGAAGTTCAGAGATCGGTCCTTGAGGAGTGCGAGGAACTGTCGTCCCGTCAGCACTGGCGTCCGCCGCGGTTCCGACGGCTCCCACAACCGACTTATCCTGTCGTTGCTGCTGACTCGTCGAGCGAACGTTTCGGCTTTCGGACTTACTGCGCCGAACCTTTCCGCCCGTTCCTTTGATGGTCTCAGAGCCGGGAGCGAGTTTGATTTCTTCTTTGTTGCCGTCTTTCTTCTGGGCTTTTTCGGAATCCGGTTTCGCATCCGTGGCGGCCGGCTCTTCTGCTTTCTTGTCTTTCAGGTATTCCGGGATCGGATCGGGCCGTTTTTCAAGCTGCACGGATTCTGAGAAATAGACTTTCGCACTATCGAGCAGCGTGACCTCAAGAGTGACTCCACCTCGATTCTTATAATCAAGGCTCAACACCGCACCGGCATCCGTGTCGGTCGCCGCTGTGAAGCGACGCACTTCAGACGGTCGCATCGCGATACGCGCCTTTGACTTGCCGGCCGCCGTCCGAACCTTCTTATCCACGACTCCCTCGACACCGGATTCTTTCTTGAGCATGTCGAACGCCAGCTTTTCAACGGCTCGCAGGACTCCGTCGATTTCAGCGTCCTGCATAGAACGGCTGCTTTCTCGAACAACGACGAGAACCTGATCGATCTCTTGAAGTCGAGCAGCGCGTCCTGCTTCGTGAATAGCCAACTCCAAAGGCACGGCGGCCGATGCTGCGAGAGACATCGTGAACAGAGCAATGATTGCCCCGAAACTGGCGGTCAGTCGTTTCCGTTCAAACACTGGTCGTCTCCAACAGAATTACCCAAGGCTTCATCGCTTGATACGTGAACGACATTTGAACGCAGATTGTAACGCCGCTCAATTGTTTCATGCGTTTCTCGGAAGATTTCGGGCAGATCTCCAACGCAATCTTCGCCGCCACACAGATGCCCGACTGGTCGCCATCAATTATCGTCTGCGACGAAACCGGTGCGTGCTCGGAAAACGCCTTGTGATGAAACGGGCTTCAACGTTCAGCATCAACAGATAAATTGCTTAGTTTTCGCGACAACCGAGGCCTCAATGGGATCAGCAGTGCGTAATTTACCGTGGCGATGTGGCGACCGGACTCTCCAGCTCGGCGGGTTTCCGATGATCATGGGAATCGTCAATGTCACCCCGGACAGCTTTTCAGACGGCGGCAACTTTCTGGAACGGAACGCGGCTGTCGATCACGCGTTGAAACTCGCGGACGACGGCGCGGACATCCTGGACATCGGCGGCGAGTCCACGCGGCCGAACGCGGAACCTGTCTCGATGGCCGAAGAACTCCGCCGAGTGGTCCACGTCGTGGCTGAAGTGCGAAAGAGCACAGACCGGCTGATCTCCATCGACACGACCAAGGCCGAAGTCGCCAGGCAGGCACTGGCCGCTGGAGCCGACATCGTCAACGACATCTCTGGCCTGACCTTCGAACCAGAAATCGTCGACGTCTGTGCCGAGTCCAATTGCGGCGTGATCTGCATGCACATTCTGGGCACTCCACAAACCATGCAAGCCGATCCGCATTACGACAACGTGGTCGCCGAAGTCTGCGATTTCCTTTCGACCCGCCTCGCCGCGCTGGAGCAAGCCGGCATCGCTCGTGACCGAGTCGTCACCGACCCCGGCATCGGCTTCGGGAAGACCGCTCAGCACAACGTCGACCTGCTATCAAACATCGAAGCATTGAGAGCCCTCGGCCGCCCCGTCCTGATCGGACACTCCCGCAAGCGTTTCCTCGCAAAGGTACTCGGCCGCCCGGTCGAAGAACGCATCTTCGGCACCATCGGAGTCGCCATCGCCGTCGCCGCTCAAGGTGCCGACATGCTTCGAGTCCACGACGTCCGCGAAACCCGCGACGCCCTTCTCGCCTGGCACGCCATTTCCGGTCGGGCAAACACCGACTGCTGACGCGTCGTTGGCGTTGATCGAGCCAGGTGAAAGCCACTCTCACCCGGACGAAGTGGGCGGCTACCGCGTCCAGGCAAGGCTATTTTTGCAAGATTCGCCTAATTCGCTTTTTCACACAAAGTGCAAGTTGACTTTATGTTTATATTTCGGAATGATCCGTTAACTTTCACAATGTAAAAGTCGAATTGAGGAATAATCGTGTCCGGTCGAGCATGGTTTGAGTTTCTGAGCGACGAGGATCTGGCGTTTGTCAGACGTTTTGTGCTGGCATCCGGGTCTTTGAAAGAGGTCGCTAGGCAGTACGGCGTGACCTACCCGACGATCCGACTCCGGCTTGATCGGCTGATCACAAAGATCGAGGTCGTCGAGCAGCACGCCGAGGTTTCGGAATTCGAACGACTGCTCCGGGCACAGTTCGCCGACCAGAAGCTCAGCCACGAGACATTCAAGCTGCTGCTGTCAGCTCATCTGAAAGAACAGGAGAATTCGCATGATCAATCAGAATCTGCTTAACGTAACACTGACTCTCTTCCTGGCCGGCTCGACAGCGATGGCCGAGGACCAGGTGACGACGATTCGGTGGTCAGAATTGAAATCGAAGGGCGAGCTTCAGTCTGGCGAAATCGTGCCGGCACCGGGCGAAAGTTCTCAGACGGCCACGGAAGAATTGCTCATCAGCAACGAGACCGGGCAGCCGTTAACGACAAGACTGGTGACGCTCGAACAGCCAGGCATTTCCAAGTTCAACTACAAGGTTCAGGGACGCATCCGCTACGAGGGCGTCGAACAGCCTGGCTACTTGGAAATGTGGAATCACTTTTCCGTTGGCGGAGGTCCGTACTTCACGAAGACCCTGTCTGACAGCGGGCCGATGGGCGTGATTCACGGAGCGTCGGCTTCGCGAGAATTTGTCCTGCCGTTTCGAAGCAGCTCAAGATCCGGCACGCCAACGAAACTGGAAATCAACCTCGTCCTTCCGGCAAACGGAAGAGTCTGGATCAGCCCACTCAGCGTTTCCGAATTTGATGAAAACGAATGGGGCGATGTCGTGACGGCAGAAGGAGCCTGGTGGGGTAACCGGACGGCGTCGTGGATCGGCGGAATTCTTGGACCGTTACTGGGAATCATGGGAGCCATCGTTGGCACGTTGAGTGGATTGGGCCGCGGCCGAAAAGTGGCGATTGGAATCTGCTGGTTGACTATCGGCTTCGGAAGTGTCTGCCTCGCCGCCGGATCGGTCGCGGTGGCAACGTCGCAACCGTACGTTGTCTACTTCCCGCTGCTGCTGATCGGCGTTCTGAGCACAGTCATCATGAGCAGCGTTCTTCCATCAACACGCAAGAGATTCGAAGACGTCGAACTTCGCCGCATGACAGCGATGGATGTCAGTGCCGTTTGAATGGCTTAGTGGTCAGGTCCTCGACAGTGTTGTGCCGCGGCGACTTCTGATTTGCGGGACTCGTCGAGTAACATCGAAGGCTCACCCGCTTCGTCGTCAGTAGGACCGAACGATATGCGATGCACGATGATACTCGGCATTGGATGGCTGGCTTTGTGCACCGCTCCCGAGTTATCGGCCGAGGTCGATTATCTCGCCGAAGTGAAGCCGCTGTTGCATGAGCATTGCGTGGCGTGTCACGGCCCGGTTCGGCAGAAGGGCGGGTTGCGACTCGACACGGCGGCTGCAATTAAAGCTGGCGGCGAAAGCGGAGCTGCGGTATCGACTGCGGCTCCGCAGGAAAGTCTGCTGCTTGGCGTGCTGACCGGCGACGCCGGATTCATGATGCCACCCGAGGGTGAAGGCGAGCGGCTGTCGGAAGGCGACGTCGCGATGATTGCTGCGTGGATCAAAGAAGGGGCTCATGCACCCGCCGACGAAGAACCGCTGACCGAACCGAAAGACTACTGGTCGTATCAGCCGATTGTGCGGCCGCAAGTTTCACAGGACGCAGCGGACTCATGGAGCGACACCCCGGTCGACAGGTTCATCCGCCAGAAACACTTAGAGCTGAAACTTCAACCGGTGGGGGACGCTCCGCCTGCCGTCTTGCTCCGACGCGTCTTTCTGGATTTGATCGGGCTTCCGCCAACTCGCGAGGAGCTGCACGCGTTTCTGGCAGACCCGTCTGAAGACGCCTACGCCGCAATCGTCGACGAACTTCTGTCACGACCTCAGTACGGCGAACGCTGGGGACGGCACTGGATGGACGTCTGGCGGTACAGCGACTGGTACGGTCGTCGAGCCAGCAACGAAATGCGGTACAGCCAGCGGCACATCTGGAAGTGGCGAAACTGGATCATCGAGTCATTGAACGAGGACAAGGGTTACGACCAGATGGTGCGCGAGATGCTCGCCGCCGACGAGATCGCACCGGCCGACACAAACACACTTCGTGCCACGGGATTCCTCGGCCGCAACTGGTACAAGTTCGACCGCAACGTCTGGCTGTTTGAGACGGTCGAACAAACGAGTCAGGCGTTTCTCGGTTTGACGTTACGCTGCTGCCGGTGTCATGACCACAAGTACGATCCGATTTCGCAGTTGGACTATTACCGCTTTCGAGCCTTCTTCGAGCCACACGATGTTCGAACAGATCCACTTTCAGCAAGCAGCGGAATCATCAAGGATCAAACGCTGGGTGAGATTCCCGTGGATGGCCTGTCGAGGATTTACGACAAGACCATCGATGCGCCGACCTGGTTATTTGAACGCGGCAACGATCGATCGCCGGACAAGTCTCAACCGATCAGCCCGTCCGTCCCGGCAGCGCTCGGCGTCGAGTTGCCCGAGATTCGCCCCGTTCAGTTGCCTGCCGAGGCCTGGTATCCCGCATTGCAGAATGGTTACGTCCAGAGCCTTACTAAAGTCGCAGAGGCCAATGTCGCAACCGCCGAATCTCAGCTTGTGAAGGTTCAGAGCGACCTGATATCCGCTACGAAAAAACTGGAGACAGGTGTCGCTCTCTCAGAATCGAGCAAGACGAATGAACCTGAAAATGCGGCTTCTGATGGGCAACCTTTTCTGCACGATCACTTCGAATCACCACGGCCCGAAACATGGAAGACACTCAACGGCGACTGGAAGTACGAGGACGGGCATCTTGAACAAAAGTCGGTAACGAGCTTCGCGACGATCGTCACCACGAAGAATCACCCCAAAGATTTTCAAGCCAGGGTTCGATACCGAACGCTTTCGCCCGGCGGTTACCGATCAGTCGGGTTCAGTTTTGATTTCGTTGACAAGGGGAACTCGCAGGACGTTTACACGAGCACCGGCGACACGCGTCAGAGTATTCAGGCTTTTCATCGAGCGGGAGGAAAGCAGGTTTATCCGCAAGCGGGCATCGTTCCGGTCAAGCTGAAGGTTGGTGACGAAACGCTGGTCGAAGTTACGGTGCGAGGACCGCTGCTGAACATCCGGCTCAACGGCGAGCTGAAACTCGAATACGTGATGCCCGAAGCCCGCCGTGACGGGCAGTTTGCGTTGTGGGTTCACAACGGTGCGGCGGAGTTTCTCGAACTGGAGATTCTGGAACTGCGAGAAAGTGTCGACGACCTGCGGCGCAAGCAACTCGAAGCAAAGCACGCGGTCGCACTTCAGGAGCAACGAATTTCATTGGCAATGCGACAGCTTGAGTCGCTGAGAGCGCGAATCGCGGCGGAGAAGGCTCAGCATTCGCAGCCACCGGCCGGTAACTCGGCGACGCTGGCGGAACTCGCAAGTGCTGCCGAACGCCGGGTCGCGGTTGGTCAGGCCGAAATCGAAGTACTGATCACGGAGCAGCAGCATGAACTGGTTAAGCAGGCTCGAAATCGAAATGTGTCGACGGTAGACGCAAAACAGTCGGACGATTCGTCGACTGAAAAGAAGCTGGCCCAGGCGAAAAAGAAACTGGCTGCCGCCGTCGATGCGGCAACTCTCAAGAATGCGAAGTACGAACCGATCGGGCTGACGTATCCGAAAACCAGCACAGGACGCCGAACCGCTCTGGCCAACTGGATTACCGACCCTCGGAATCCTCGCACCGCGAGAGTCGCTGCCAACCACATCTGGTTGCGTCATTTCGGCGAAGCCATCGTCCCGTCGGTGGAGAACTTTGGTTTGAACGGGAAGCAGCCGTCGCATCCTGAGTTACTCGACTGGCTGGCTTCGGAACTCGTCGAGAATGATTGGTCGATGAAACATCTTCACCGCCAGATCGTTCTTTCACGAACGTACCGACTGAGTTCAGCAGCAACTGAGAACTCTCCGAATCGCGTGCCCGATCCCGAGAACCGGTTTCTCTGGCGAGCCAACTCGCGACGCATGGAAGCTGAAGTCGTCCGCGATTGTGTGCTGGCCTGCGCGGGAAAACTCGACCTGACCCGCGGCGGGCCGGACATTCCTCACACCGATGGTGCGACGACGCTGCGGCGCAGTTTGTACTTTCGAATTACGCCGGACGATCGCATGAAGTTTCTCGAATTGTTCGACGTCGCCAATCCCAACGCGTGCTACCGACGCAGCGACAGCGTGGTGCCTCAGCAGGCGCTCGCGCTGACCAACAGTGCGTTACCACTGGAAATGTCCCGACACCTCGCGAAGCAACTTGATGAGGCGACGGCAGGCGAGGACCGCAACACTGCAAATCGGAAATTCATCGCCGCCGCGTTCGAACAAACGATGTCTCGACCGCCAACGACGGCAGAAGTGACGTTCTGTCGGCAGTTTCTGGATCGCCAGACTCAGGTTCTGGCTTCTGCAAAGCTTACCGCTTTCCCTGGGATCACCGTCGCGAAAGTGCCGCCGTCGTCGGACAATGAATTACGGGCTAAAGAAAATCTGATTCACGTTCTGTATTGCCACAACGATTTCGTGACGATCCGATAGCGCATCGTTCACTCGACCAATCCATTACTCAGCTCAATCGAGACCTGATCATGATCAACCAGTTTCCTTGCGGACGCGTATCCCGGCGAGGATTTCTCGGAGATTGCGGGATGGGTTTCACCGGCCTGGCTCTGGGAGCAATGCTCGCGCAGGATCGGGCTCGCGGGGCCGATTCGCATGCCCTGCCGAGTGGCCTTCCGAAGATTGCTCCGAAGGCGAAGAGCGTTATCTGGTACTTCATGCTCGGAGGAACCAGCCATATGGAGAGCTTCGATCCAAAACCGAAGCTCAACGAATTCGCCGGCAAGACGGTCGACGAGTCGCCATACGGGAAGTCCGTGCTGGAGTCGGAGTTTTATCGTAAGAATGTTCGAGACTTTGCCGGAACGCCGCGAGCACTGATGGCGAAGCTTTATCCGCTGCAGAAGGGATTTCGAAAACGCGGAGAAAGCGGCATCGAAGTCAGCGACTGGTGGCCGCACGTGGGAAGCTGCATCGACGACATGTCCGTCGTGCGGTCGATGTGGACGACCGACAACGACCACGCCGCCCAACTTCAGTTTCACACGGGCCGGCACATCTTCGACGGGTTCTATCCTTCGATCGGCTCCTGGGTGCATTACGGGTTGGGATCGCTGAATAACAACCTGCCCAGCTTCGTGGTTATGGGGCCGCCGCCAGGTGATTGCTGCGGAGGAAAAGGGGCTCACGACGGCAGCTACCTGGGGCCCGAACATTCCGGAGTGCGGCTTAACGTCCAGCCGGACAAGGCGTTGCCGTTTGGTTCGCCCGGTCCTGATGTCTTCGTCGAAGAACGACGCGGGCAGCTTGACCTGCTGCAGCAACTGTCCGGCGAAACAGCGATCAACTACCCGGACGATGCGGCACTGCGAGCACGGATCAAGTCGTACGAACTGGCGTTCCGGATGCAGATGGCCGTTCCCGAAGTCGTCAATCTTGAACGCGAAACGGCAGCGACGCAGGAGATGTACGGCTTGAACGATGCCGCCACGAAGACGGTCGGTCGACAGAGTCTTGTGGCGCGACGACTGGTCGAACGAGGCGTACGTTTCGTGCAAATCTACGATGACGGCTGGGACGCTCACAGCAAGCTGATCGCCAACCACACGACTCGTTCCAAAGCCGTCGACCAGCCAATCGCCGGGTTGCTCAAAGACCTCAAACAGCGCGGCCTGCTCGATGAAACGCTTGTCGTGTGGGGAACGGAATTCGGTCGCACGCCTGGAGCCGAGAAATCCGACGGGCGAGACCATCACCCGTACGGATTCTCAATCTGGATGGCGGGCGGCGGAATCAAAGGCGGGACCGTTCACGGAGCCACCGACGAAATCGGATTTCACGCGGTCGAAGACCGACATTACGTCACCGACGCACACGCCACCGTGCTGCATCAACTCGGTCTGAACCCTCGCGACCTGGAAATTCCCGGACGCAAGCGGCTGGAGATCGACTTCGGAAAGCCGATTGACGCCATCATCTCCTGAACAAAACCCAAAACACAGAGGGCCCACTCCCGACCCTCTGCGCTTTGTTTCCTCGGCGGCCTCTGCGTTCAAACGTGATCCTGACTCGGCAGGACCAGTGCTCAAACGAGCGTCGGGACTTCGTAGCCCGAACGATACTGACGTTTGAGAAACTCGTTGGCCGCGGCGGAGTTTTCGCCGACGAAGACTTCTTTCTCGACATCAATATGCAGCATCGGGCTGAGTTTGATTTCTGAGCTGGCGATGTCGATTCCGTGGCCTGCCAGATGTTTTTCGGTTTCGCCCAGCAGGCTGCTCCAGACTCCGCGATCGCCGTCGACTTCTTTCGCAGCTTCATGAGTGAAGGTGCTTCCGGCCCGGAAGGCGATGTTCGCGAGGTTGCACCAGCCGGTCGACAGGTGACCGACCTTCACGTCAGTGTTGAGCGTCGAAGCGTCTCGCGAACGAACTGCGTCGATGAAGTTTGCCTGGTGAAGATCGTTGCCGCCCTTCCCTTTGAAAGATTTGATTTTTTTGCCGTCCTTATCGAACGCCGCCCCGCTTCCACGTTGCCCTTCGAATCGGCCACCTTCGCAGTACGCGATGTATCCGCTACCCGGACCTGGATGCTTTGCTGATCCGCGTTTTCCCGGTGCTTCGGTCAGATTACTCAGACCAATCACGACCGGAATCGAACCCGTGTCGAAGTAAACGAAGTGAACGTTGGGAGTGTCACCGGCATCGTTCCAGGCAACTCGGCCACCGCCGCCGAAGATTCGTTTGGGCAGTGCGACCTTGTCCTGGAACACGTTGTTGCGGAGGTCGTCAAGAACGTGAACGCCCCAGTTGCCCATTTCGCCCGAGCCAGTATTCCAATCCCAGTGCCAGTCGTACTGAAGTTTGTTGCGGAAGATCGGCTTGTCCTGAGCCGGTCCAAGCCAAAGGTCATAGTTGACGCCGGATTCGATCTTCAGAGGTGTCGACGTCTTGCCGATCGTGCCTCGGACGCCGTAACGGTTGACTCGGGCGGAAACAATTTCGCCGAGTCCCTTTTCCTCATGCAGAAACTTTTTGATCTCAGCCTGCATCGGATCAGAACGCTGCTGCGTGCCGACCTGGCAGATTCGATTGTGCTTTCGAGCGGCAGCGACCGTCTGCTGACCTTCCCACTGACTGTGCGACAGTGGCTTTTCAACGTACACGTCCTTGCCGGCTTCCATGGCCCAGATCGCCGCCAGGCAGTGCCAGTGGTTGCAGGTTGCGACGACGACCGCGTCGACACCATCGTCGTCAAGCAGGTCGCGGAGATCAGCGTAACCCTTTGCTTTTGGATATCGCTTCTTTGTCGCTGCGACGCGGCCTGCGTCGGGATCGCAGAGTGCCGTAATCTTGACGCCATCGATCTTGTCGAACATCCCCATCAACTGGTTGGCTCGCCCGCCGCAGCTGATGAATCCAAGATTGATCTCTTCGTTCGCGCTGGCGGCGAATGAGCGATGTGATGACGTTGCCAGGAAGGCTCCGGCTGCGATACCAGACTGAATGAATTGGCGACGAGTCGACTGAGTCATTGCGTTATGTCCTGCTGAGATTAGGTCAGGGTTGTGGTCCAGAATCCGAACTCGGAACGATCATCGTATCAGCATGATCCTGAAATCTGCACTGTCCACGACTCACGGGCTCGTACAATTCTTCCAGATTCAGCCTGCCGGTTTATAGTCAGAGCAGACGTTGGCAGGACTCGTGACAAACCGGTAGCTTCCCCAGCCTGCAAAACTGTCACGCAGACGTAATGAGATTCCGAATGCGAACGTTTCTCTACGAGTTCTGGTTGTTCGGGATCAAGCTGGCGTCGTCCAGCATCTTCGGTGGGTACCTGCTGTTTCTGATCGTGGTAACACATTTCTGGTACCCGATCGAAGGCTTGTACCGGAACGATTTTCTGTTCCTGGCCGCGGTCGGATTTCAAGTCGTGCTGCTGGCGTTTCGGCTGGAATCAACTCGTGAAGCCGCCGTGATCATGATCTTTCACGTCGTGGCGACTTTCATGGAGCTGTTCAAAACGTCCGACGCGATCAATGCCTGGCATTATCCTGGCGAAGCAATCGTGCGGCTCGGCAACGTTCCGCTGTTTGCCGGATTCATGTACAGCGCCGTCGGCAGTTACATGGTCAGGGTGGTCCGAATTCTCGATTTTCGCTTCACCCACGCTCCACCAACATGGGCATCGTTCGTTCTGGCGACGTTGATCTATGCGAATTTTTTCACGCATCATTTCTTCATCGACATCCGCAACGTGCTGCTGGTGGGGTCTGTCGTGCTTTACGGTCGCTGCATCATTTATTTCCGCATGGACAAGGTTCATCGCCACATGCCGCTGATGCTGGCTCAGTTCCTGACGGCAATCATTATCTGGTTCGCGGAAAACGTCGCGACGTATTCGAGAATCTGGATCTACCCGAACCAGACCGGTGAGTGGCAGATGGTCCCGTTCAATAAACTCGTCGCGTGGTACCTGCTGCTGAGCCTCAGCTTCGTTCTGGTGACGATCGTTCATCCGCTGAAGCCGATGATTGAAGAGGCGAAGCGTAAGGACAAGCAGTGCTGAGAGAGGCTACTTGTCCTTGTGAGCTTAACCGGCCTCGTCGATGCCCTGCAGCTGTACGGCGTTGTCTGCAAACACGTCGCCGACACGCAGGTTTCGGACCGGCAGCGAGGTTTGATCCCCTGGTTTCACCGTGTCGTCTTTTGGCTTGGAGGCATGTATTTCGCAACGTCGCGCAGCGCGATGACCGTGCATTTCTCGTCGGCCAGGTGTTGCAGGTATCGCTCAAACTTCTCGGGAGTCGTTGACACCCACGGGTGAGGCGAGTCGGGAATGCCGTGGAAGGTCATGACAGCAATCCGGCCATCCCTTGCCAGCTTTACTGCTTCGACGAACTGCTCGAACGTGCTGTCCGGCTTCCCATCAAACGCCTGTGGCATCAAAAGCGGATTGTCCTTCGCCGGATCAAACGCGCGGGCGCCGCCAGCTCGTGCGAAACGATAGCCTCGCTCGCTCAGCACCTTGACTGCGACGTCGCTGGTGGCATAACCCGGGTAACAGAAGCTGACAGGCTTCGTAATTCCGCGACTGACGCATTGCTCCTCGATGTAAGCCACGTCCGAGTCGATCTGCCCCGGCGTCTGTCGAGTGACAGCGGTGTGCCGTCGCGTGTGGTTTCCAATTTCGAATCCGTCCTTGTGCAGTCCGCTGATCTGCTCCCACGTCATGTATTCTTTTTTATTCGTTGTGAAGTTAAAGCCTTCCGTAATGAAGAACGTTGCTCCGAATCCGAACTTCTTCAGAAGTGGCCCGACGTGCGTCGCGTGACTGACTGCTGAATCATCAAACGTCAGGACAACGAGCTTGTCAGGAACCGCTTCCGTCTCGCCCGCGGCCTTCGCGACACTGTCTGAAGCGGTAACGGATTCTTCCGCTGAAACCCGATGGATGCCCGAAACCAAAAACAGAAACGCAAACAGAAACAGGAGTATGCGATATGAGATCCACTGGAGGTGATTCATTCTGATAAAGCCATTCGGAGTCGAGAGTCAGTAAATTTCCTTGTCGTGAACCTGCTCGCGTTTCCGCACAGAGGCACGCGAATTGAGACTTTCGCTATTTTTGCTTTTCGGTTGCTTCGCCGGTAACGACAACGACCGTAACCGGCGGCGATGTGACGATGTACTTTTTCCGCTTGCCCGTCGGCATTGGCTGGTGGGGAAATAA
>CALDJX010000353.1 GCA_937899075.1 uncultured Planctomyces sp.
GGACAGTTGGGACATCGAATACCGCATCGTCAGGCCCGATGGCGAAGTTCGCTGGCTGCACGAACGAGCGTTTCCTGTCGCGGCACCCGGCGGGGCAGCGTTTCGCATTGCAGGCATCGCCGAAGATATCACCGAGCTGAAGGCATCGCTGGAAGAAAACCGCCACTACCAGTCGAGACTCCAGGAGCTGACGCGGGAACTCGATCAGGCCCGCGAATCGGAGCAGCACCGCATCGCCGAAAGTCTGCACGACGACGTCGGACAGAACCTCGCCGTGATTCGAATTCGCCTCGGCCAGCTCGGCAAAGACCTGCCGGTGGAGCAGAAAGAATTCCTCAACTTGACCGCCCAACTCGTCCAGCAAACGATCGACTCAACACGCAACCTGATGGTCGAGCTGAGCCCCGCACCGCTTTACGAACTCGGCTTCTGGCCAGCAGTCGATCGACTGGCCAACCAGGTGACCACACAGTCCGGCATCGAAGTCGTGTGCGAGGACCTTTGCCCGGAAACCAAAGTAAACCTCGATGCCGCAACCGTGCTGTTCCGCATCGTCCGCGAGCTGCTGCATAACTGCGTCAAACATTCCGGGACAAAGCAGGCGGTCGTCCGGCAATTCGTCGAGGACGAAAACTTCGTCATCCAGATCGAAGACAACGGTGTCGGCTTCGAACCTCCGGCCAACTGGTCGCAGACCGCGGGCCTGGGACTTCTGATGACGCACGAACGAGCCCAGTCTCTCGGCGGAGAAATGGAAATCGACTCCGCCCCCGGCCACGGCACGAGAGTCAGCATCTCGGCCCCACTCGCGAAGTGCCGATAAACTTCGCGCGAACCCGCATCGCCACTTCCGGGTCTTTCGGCACAAGGTAGGTCAGGCTCCGCCTGACGAAGTCAGCGCAAGCGAATCGCTCCAGCACACGTAGCAAGAAACGACACGGACAAGACTGCATGACATCCGTGCTTATCCGTTTCTTCCGTGGTTCAATCTTCAGTCATTGAACTCCGTCAGGCAAAGCCTGACCTACTACCCGCACCAGCCGGCATGATTAAACCGGCACTGCAACAGGAGACTTCTCATACCGAACCATTTCGAAGAGGACCAGCGTGTCGTACAGTGGCCACATGGCATCACTAAAACAACAGATTATTGAAATTCTGGAGAAGACCGGCAGCCGGCCGGTTAAGCCCCGCAAGATTGCCCGACGGCTCGACCTTCCCAAAGGCGAAAAAGACCGTTTCGAAGCCGCAATCGCCAGCCTTGTCTCAAAAGGCAAGCTTCAGCAAAACAGAGAAGGCCGAGTGTTTCTGCCCGAAACCGCCAGTGCCTCGGACGGCCTGATCGCAGGCGTCCTGAAGAAAACCGCCAGTGGAAGTGCCTGGCTGATCCCGCATCGCGAGATCACTCACGAAGGCACAGACACAACAGCTCCGGACGATCAACCGCCCGTTCCGGCTTCCAAAATCCCTGACGTTCACATTTACGCCGAGAATCTGGGCGACGCGCAAAACGGCGACGAAGTTCTGGTTCGACTGATCAGCCGACGTCGGTCCGGCGGCAAACGCTGCGGGCAGGTCGAGCAGATCGTCGAACGAGCGACTCACACTTTTGTCGGCACGTACTTCGAAGAATGGAACGTCGGCAAAGTCCGCATCGACGGCGGAGTCTTCTCCGATCCGGTTTCCGTTGGAGACCCCGGAGCCAAAGGCGTCCAGCCCGGCGACAAAGTCGTTATCGAAATCGTTCGCTTCCCGACTCACACACATCCAGGCGAAGCGGTCCTTTCCAAAATCCTCGGAGCACGCGGCGAGCCCGGCGTCGACCTGCAAGCGATCATTCACGAGTACGGTTTGCCGGACGAGTTTCCCGAAGAGGTCCTCGCCGCCGCGCGAGACCAGGCCGACGCTTTCGATCCCGAAAAACTCGGAAACCGCCTGGACCTGACCGGCGAAACGATTGTGACCATCGACCCGGTCGACGCGCGCGATTTCGACGACGCGATTTCGCTTTCCAAATCCGCAGAAGGCAACTGGCACCTTTCAGTTCACATTGCCGACGTCGCCCATTTCGTTCAGGAAGGCGGCGCGCTCGATCAGGAAGCGAAGCAGCGAGGCACCAGTGTCTACCTTCCCGGCCGCGTCGTTCCGATGTTGCCCGAAACGATTTCCAACAGCCTCGCCAGTCTGCAACAGGATCAGGTTCGGTTTACCAAAACGGTGAAGATTGAATTCTCGCCGGAAGGAACGCCGCTCCACACCGAATTCCACAACTCAGCGATCAAAGTCAGTAAACGCTTCTGCTACGAAGAAGTGATGCCAATCGTGGCGGCACCGGAGAAGTTCGCAGCGGACATCTCCGCCGACGTTCTGAAACTTCTCGCTGACATGCACGAACTGGCAATGATTCTGCGAGGGCGTCGGTTCGAAGACGGCTCGCTCGAACTTCATCTTCCCGAAGTGAAGATAGAACTCGACAAGGACGGAGTGGTCTGCGGTGCTCACGAAACCGATCATGACGAAAGTCACCAGATGATCGAAGAGTTCATGCTGGCAGCCAACACGGCTGTCGCCACGAAACTCATGGACGCCGACATCATGTTCATTCGCCGAGTCCACGGCAGCCCGGATCCGATCAAGCTGAAAGCCTTCGCCGAATTCGCCGACAGTCTCGGTCTGGAAGTCAGCCCGAACCCCAGCCGGTTCGAGCTTCAAAAACTGCTGTCAGAAGTTCGCGGCAAACCTTTCGAGCAGGCTCTCAGCTTTGCCCTGCTGCGAAGCATGAAAGCGGCCGAGTACACCGGGCTGGTCAACGGCCACTTCGCCCTGGCCATCGAAAACTACTGCCACTTCACCAGCCCGATCCGGCGATACCCGGACTTGACCGTTCATCGCCTCTTTGAAAAAGTCATCGAGGGGAAAACGAAAAAGATCGGTCTGAGCCAGATCGAAACGATCAAGCTCGGAGCCCACTGCTCAGGCATGGAACGCCGGGCGGCTCAAGCAGAACGAGAACTCACGCGAGTCAAACTGCTGATGCTTCTCGCGACAAAGACGGAAGAAACATTCAGTGCGGTGATTACCGGCGTCGAGAAGTTCGGCATCTTCTGCCGCTGCGAGAAGTACCCGGTCGACGGCTTTGTCCACGTCAGCAATCTGGCCAAAGGCGAACGTCTCGACTACGACCGAGGCACTTACACGATGACCGCTCGGCAAAGCGGCCGAGCCTTCCGGATGGGTGACCGCGTCGTGGTTCGCATCGCCCTGATCGATCCCGACGAACGAACGCTGCATTGGGAATTGGTCGAAGGCGGAAAACCGAGCCGAAGCCGAGGTCCGCAGAAGAAGTCGCAGAATCGGAAGCCTCGAAAACCAGACCCCAGCAAGAAAACGTCAACAAAGACTCGCACCGGCCGAAAGAAGAACAGCGCCGAGGCCGCACCAAAAGTTCGCCACAAAAAGAAGTCGTCGAGGCGTTCCAAACCAAAGTCAAAACGCAATCCTCCAGGCGATAGCTAACATCCTGGGTGGCACTGGTTGCTTGCAACCAGTGTCGCGAAGCGACAAGAGTAAAGCCGAACTGGTCTGCGAAGGACTCTTGCGGCTGCGCCGCCCCGGTTGCAAGCAACCGGGGCCACCCATGTCATGAATGACTGGTTTGTAATGGCGAGGCTTCAGCGAACGGCTTCGGCAACCGCGGCACACGTGGACTTCCCAACGACCGACCAGTCATACGTTTCTTCCGCCAGCTTGCGTCCGCGTTCTGCGAATTCGGTAGCCAGTTCCGGAGCCTCGATGGCTTCGAGCAGGCCTTCCGCAAACTGATCGCGTTCGGTCACCCAAAGATGCTCGCCGTGCCGGCAGTCGATTCCTTCGCACCCGACCGGCGTGCTGACAACCGGAAGTCCCGCTGCGAACGCTTCGAGAATCTTCAGTCTTGTGCCGCCACCAGAATCCAGCGGCACGGCCAGGATCGATGCCTGCTCGAGATAGACTCCAACGTCCGGCACGTTGGCATGCACTTCGACATTCGGTAGTTCGGCCAGAGCGTTGACCTCGGGGCCAGGATTCCGACCGACAATCTGAAGTCGCACGTCGGGACGTTCTTTGAGAATTCTGGGCATCACTTCGCGAGCCATGAACTCGGCGGCTTTCGCGTTCGGTTGCCAGGAGAGTGCTCCCAGATAGAGCAGCGTCGGCTGTGCGTGATTCCGTCCGACGGGATACTGACTGAACGCGGCACAATCGACACCGTTGGGCACCAGCCGAACGGCTCGTCCACCGAGCTTCTGAAGGTGCCCCCGTTCCATATCTGAAACGGTCGTGATGACACTCGCCGCCGCCGCAACCTGCTTCTCCATATAGCTAAGCAGTCGAGATTCGTTGTGCAGGTAAAGATTGACCGGAAACTTTCGCTCGGAAGCAACTCGTTTGGCGAGTGTCGAGTAGACGTTGTGCAGATCCGCCACGATCGGAACTTTTGGAAAGAGTCCTCGAAACGCCAGCGGATCGAGATGGTCCAGGTAGATGACATCGGGCGTTTTCTCGGCGAGTTGCTGCCGAATGGCCTGCCGCATCGCCGGCCTGTTATGCCGGTTGAACATCACGTACGGCTCCTCGCGAAGCAACGCCCGCGCAACGCGACCGAACTCGGCGAACGGGTTCCGCTTGTTTTGAAACGCCGGCACGACACGGATTCCGTTTCGCCCGAGCGCTGGCAGGCCGGGATCATCAGCCATCTCGACGCCAGCGATGACGCGCACGTCAAACTGCTTCGACAGAGCTTTCAGAACGTGAAAACTGCGGATATGCCCGCCCGTATTCAGCGGCCATGGAAGTTCGCTGGTGATGACCAGAACGTCCGGCTTCGCTTTGTGAGAAGTTACCTGCGAAGACGAAGTCGGATTTGGAATTTCAGAGACGGATGTCATTTTCAGAACCAATCTGCATCGAGATTTGAATTCAATGTGAGTTTGCGGTTGCCGAAATCTTGTCAGCGTCGGCCATGAATCGTGTTGGCGTTGCCCGCCCCAGAACCTGTTCGTAGACCTCGACGTATTGCCGGTGCATTTGCTCCAGCGAAAATTGTTCGACAGCTCGCTGGCAACCGTTTTCCGCCAGTCGACTTCGTTGCTCGGAGTTCTGCCAAAGAGACTTGAGATGCGTTGCCAGCGTTTCCGCATCACCAGCCGGAGCCAGCAATCCGGACACGCCGTGTTCAATGACTTCCGGAATTCCACCGACGTTCGTCGAAACGATCGGAATGCCAGCACCCATCGCTTCAATCAGCGTGAGCGGTATTCCCTCGCTGATACTGCTCAGCAGAAACGCGTCGGCAGCGGCGAGCAATCGCGGAATGTCGCTGCGTGCTCCCAGGAAGAGAATGTCGCTCTCAACAGATTCACTGGCTACGAGTTTTTCCAAAACAGATCGTTCTTCTCCGTCGCCAACAAGGATCAACTTCGCCGGCACTTGATCGTCTCGCAGTCGCTTCAGAGTTCGGACCGCCGTCGCGTGATCTTTCAACGAGTTGAGCCTCGCCACCTGAACGATCGCAAACTCACCATCGTCGATGCCGAGTTCCTTTCGAACGTTTCGTCGCAACTGAGCGTCGCCGTTTACCGCCTGGAAGTCCTTGAGCGGAACGCCGTTGTAAATTGTTTCGGTTCGCTTTTCAGGAAGTCCTTCGTTGTTGACGAGGGCTCGACGAACGGATTCTCCAACACCGATCAACCGATCATCCGAACGAAGCAACGCTCGGTTGACTGCAACGCGTTTTGAACTGCGAGAATCAGGAAAGTGTCGACCGTGCTCAGTGAAAACGATCGGCGGTCGCCGATAAGCCAACCGTGCAAGTAACGACTGAAAGAACGGCGTGTACTGGTGGGCGTGGACGATCTGAACTTTGTGCTCGCGAAAAAATGCCGCCAGTCGAAACGAGCATTTCCAATCTAGCCCCGGCTGCCGATAAAAGACTTTCATCGGAATACCGCGTTCGACGAACTCGTTGCCCAGCACACCGACTTCGTCGTCCAGGCACGCAAAGACAAAGCGGTATCGGTCTGACAATTCGCGAGCCAGGCCAGCGGCCAGCACCTCAGCACCGCCAATATCAAGACTGTGCAGCACCTGGCAGATGACTGGCCGATTGTCGGCCGTTGCAGAGGACCTCTGAATCACGATGCACCTCCCGTCTGAATCGCCACCGGCCGGACCGAAGATTCGCTGCCGCTCGGCTCTTTGAGATATTGATCGGCCCACGAGGCCAACGTTAGCAGCGACCAGAGCGTGCTTCCGTGCCGCCCCGTTCCTCGGCAATGTCGATCAAACATCCGTTTCGCCGTTGACCGATCGACGATGTCACCGACGGGCGACGCTGACGACAACACCGTGTCGCGGAAGAGGTCGCCAAGCGGACCGTGGAACCACTGATCGACTGGAATCTCAAACCCCTGTTTCGGCCGATCGATGATCGAAGGCGGCACAAGACTGCGAGCTGTCTGCCGCAGCAGCCACTTCGTTTCTCCGTGGTTGATTTTCAGTCGAGCCGGCACGCGGGCACAGAGTTCCAGGAACTCGTGATCCAGCATCGGCGGCCGAACTTCCAGGCCGTTCGCCATGCTGGCCCGGTCAACTTTTACGAGATAGTCGTCCGGCAAGAGGGTCGCCATGTCCGCAGCGATCATCCCGTTCAGCGGATCTCCGCCGCCCTTCAGAAATCCATTCGCCGCTGCGTGTGCAGGATTATGACCTTTGACCGCCGACCGAAAATCAGCATTCAACAACTGATGACGCAACGGGAGACGGCACAGCGACAGCGTGTTCGCGTACGCCTCTCCCGGCGGCAATGACATATTTGTGAGGAACGTTTTCAGCCGCATCGGGCGGGGAAGCCAGTCCGCTTTCGGCCAGGCCGAAGCCAGCGTCGAAAGAAAGGGTCGTCGCAGCCAACTCGGAATGAGCCTGCGCACCGACGCTTCTTTCAGGTCGTGCGCGTATCGCGAATAACCGCCCAGCGCTTCGTCGCCGCCGTCTCCCGATAGAACAACTTTCACATGCTGGCTGGCGATTTGTGAAACCAGAAACGTCGGAACCGCCGACGAATCCGCAAACGGCTCGTCATAAAATCGGGTCAGTTGCGGCAGCAATGAAACAGCGTCCGGCGAGACGACCTGCTCGGTATGTTCGGTGCCGAAGTGCTCAGCGATTTCTCGCGCTGCTGGAAGTTCATTGAACGCGGCCTCGCGAAAGCCCATCGAGAATGTCTGAATCGGCGTCGACAAAGCCCGACTCGCCAGACCCGTGACGATGCTCGAATCGATGCCGCCGCTCAGGAACGATCCGACGGAAACATCCGCCAGCAGATGCAACCGCACCGTTTCGTCGAGTTTGGCGAGGATCGCTTCCTGCCATTCATCAATGCTGAGCGTCTCGTCGGCTTCGAAGTTGAGTTGCCAGTAACGCCGTCGTTCGATCTGCCATCGTGAAACGTCCACCGTCAACACGTGGCCGGGAAGCAGTTTCTCGACTCCGCGAAAGACGCAGCGGTCACCGGGAATGACTCCGTAGTTAAGGTATTCGTCGATCGCCGCAGGATCGATCTCTCGCCGGACGTCGCCGTGAGCCAGCAGCGGTTTGAGTTCCGACCCGAAAACAATCCGTCCGCCGTTCACCGAAACGAACAACGGTTTGATGCCGACCCGGTCACGAGCCAGCAGCAGACGTTGCTGGCGAGCGTCCCACAACGCGATGGCAAACATGCCTCGCAGCCGTTCGACGCAGCGATCTCCGAGTTCCTCGTAAAGATGAACGATGACTTCAGTGTCAGAGCACGTTCGGAACTTGTGCCCTTTTGACTCGAGCTCAGACCGCAGTTCGCGGAAGTTGTAGATCTCGCCGTTAAAGACGACCTGAATCGAGCCGTCTTCATTTCCGATCGGCTGGTCGCCGCCTTCCAGATCGATGATGGAAAGGCGTCGATGGGCGAGCCCGACGTTTCGGTCGATGTGAAAACCGTCGGCATCGGGACCTCGATGCGCGATTGAATCCGCCATGCGTTTCAAAACGCCGGGATCAACGCTGCGTCCGGGTTCGGAGTAAACAACTCCCGCGATGCCGCACATATTCAAGACCGATTTCTGAAACCAGGAAAAACTTTTGACCTAACAGCCGAAGGCGACAATTCGGCAACGATGGCTTGTTCTAAGGATAGGCGGCGTTTGCCTGACAACTCTCAGAAATGGCCCCTCGCCGTCGACGTCGCGCCAACTCGTACAGTTCGCTGACAACTGGTCCGAGCCGGCAGCACATTCCCAAAATGCTGATTTTTCCTACGACTCTTCCGCCGCCGATTTGACAAGACGTTCCGCCTCGGCAAGACGATGATCAATTGGCTGATCTTCGTTGCGAAAGCGAATGACTTTTGCCGGCACACCCAGAGCAATTGCGAAATCCGGAATCGGCTTCGTCACGACAGCGCCCGCTCCAATGACACAATGCCTGCCGACGTCGGCCGAAACTGTCGCGCCTTCACCGATCCAGGAACCCTCGCCGATCGTGACCGGAGTAAAAGTGCCCGATTGCTCGCGGATGGGGATATCAATTCGCCCGGTGCCGTGCTGCTGCGTTCCGTTCATGATTGAAACGTTAGATGCAATCAGCACGTCGTCTTCCAGCGTGATTGCTCCCAGGCAGCAGAACGAGCCGACGTAAACGTTCGCGCCGACACTCGCTGCCGAGTGAGAAAAAATCGCCCCGAACGACAGACAGGCATTCTCGCCGCAGCGTTCCAGAGTCAGCGAGTAGAACGCTCGGCGAAGATACTGCCCGGTCAAACCCGGTAGCAACGAGAACGTTTCCGACCAACCAGGAAACGCCTTCTCCGGTCCGACAATCGCCGCTCCGAGTCGGTACATACCGTAAGCCGGCAACACGACGAGCAACGCCGTAAATTCGACAAATTGTTTGAGGAGTGTCTTCATCGAATAGTTTTCCGTAGGTCAGGCTCTGCCTGACGAAGTATTAAGAACCCATTGATTGTTAGAAGATCACGCCGACCGCTCGCCGGAAGTCATCTCCTAAAATTGATTCATGAGATTCCGAATCGTCCCCGGCCACTTGATGACGTTGCATCCCGCCGCGACTGCACTGAGCAAACCACGTGGCGACTTCAACTGTTGTTTCACTCGATCTTTCTGCGGTACGAAATCCTGCTTCGGTCCCCACGAAAGCTGCTGAACCGTCGCCGCGTCATCAAAGGACTGGTGACGCAACCAGCAATCGCGAGCTCCCTCGCTCATGGCGATCGCCAACGATCGCGAGACGTGTCGCGACTCGAAGCGTTCGAGATCGTCCCACGCACGATCAGCCAGTTCCTCGCCCCGTTTCAGCATCGCTGTGCGTTCTTCGGTCTCGCAGTATTTCGCTGCCAGGCGAAGTACGTTTGCTTTGCGAAGTTCCTGCGCCGCCCAGGTTTCTGTGGGAAACTCAAGCTGTTCCACATGGTCGAAGTAGGGCCGCTCGTTCTTCAGCATCCACCGTCCAAAAAGCGCAAGACTGGCTGCCGCGTAGTGGTAAGCGTCGTCGTGAGCGCCCGCTTCGTGCTTGATGTCGAGATACTTGGCGAGTGCCGAAAGGAAAACCGTGTACGACCAGCGCGATTCCGCATCGAGCAGATCCAGAGCGTCAACGTCCTCTTCCGGATGAACGACACGCTGAATCAATGTCTCGGCGTAATCCAGATATCTATTTTCGCCTGACAGCAGCCAGCCATCCAGCAACGCGTTGACTGAGTTGCCAGCGCCTCGCCCTGGACCATGAAAGTCTGCGTCGGCCGTTGCGCTGGCGAGGCCGGTTGGGCCATCGTCGACCAGGCCGAAAACCGTTTGTGAACCGTCGTCGATATTGATCACCCAGTCCGCCAGCGAAATCACTGCCGCTCGCGATTCCTCATTGCCAGTCAGGTAGAAATGGTGCAGCAGGCCGGTCGTGTAATTGTGCTCGTCGCTCGGGCCGCCGCCGTAGTCTCGGCCAGGCTTCGCGTTCTTCGTCGTGTAGGTTCGGTGGGTGCACGTTGCGGCGTCGGAGTAATGATCGGTATGCCAGAAGAGGCCGCCGTTGTAAGCCGCTCGATCTTTCTGTGTGTGATAAATGTCGATGTCTGAAACGTGCCGGGCGAGCGGATCGAACAGTTCGAACCACGTCGCGTCGCCTGTCCTCGCAAGTTGCAGAAGTCCGCCATAAACAGAATCGAACTGGTTGTTGTAGTGCGAGACGATCGGCTTCGAACCATCGAAGTATGCGGCTTCGTGGTCGGCCCATTGTTCGCCGAAGTTTCTCCAGCCGTACTCGTCGATCGCGTCGCGTTTCGCCGCCAGCGAAGTTTCGCCTTCTGAGGCTTCCGCCAGAAGTTTCGTCAGTCTCGCATGAGGATCGCTGGTCGCCGGGCAGAAGTACGGAATCGCTTTGGTTTCCGAATGCCACTCGGGAGACGCCGCAACTCGAACGGGCTGATGAATCCAATCGAAATCGTGCAGGTTTGAGTCGTCCGAGCCGAGTGACAGCCAGACCGTCTGAACCTTCTGCTCGCCACCCTGTAGTTCGAAAAGGTCGTTCCACTGTGCGGGAAAAAGTCCAACACTGATGTGCGACGCTTCTGCCGAAACCGCTCCCGGAAACTGTTGCCAGAATTCAGGAACAGCGACGGCCAGGCTGCCGTCTCCACCTTCGAGAGCGACCGTTGGCGAAGCGTGGAAACCAGCTTCCGTACGACCCGACGAGCGAAGTTCGTAGCCCTGGAATCGGCACGGCACTCGGCCGACAGCGTTTGCGTGATTGTCGCTCTGCCAGTTTTCCCGACCACTCGAATCCTGGTAGATCGACAATGATCCGCCGCCGCTCGAACACTCGGCGTGGTCGAATTCAGCTTTCCAGTGCAGCGTGCTGGCGGGCGTTGATCGGTGACATTCCACATGGAACGAATCAAAACTGATTGAGCCCGCGTTGCCGAGATCCCACAGTCCGCCTTTGTGAGCCGCTCGGTTCGGGTTGTGAAGTTTGACATCGCACTTCACATGTCCCGTGCTTTGAAACGTGCTGACTCGAACCGAAAAACGCAGACCTCGTGAGTTCGGAAACTCGCCCTCGTAGACAACGGTCCAACGCACTGGCCCTTCGCATTCGACTCGGCAGTAAGAAATTCTGGACTGAAGCTTCTGGCCATGCGCCGAGGTCAGCACGAAGTGAAGCTGCGTTTCCTGAACCCCTCGCCGCACCGCAACGGTGTCGCCTTCGAGACGCAACCCAATTGTCTCGCCAGCAAACGTCGCCGCTGGGTCGGTCACTCCGGTGAATGGTTTGCCTGTTCGGACAACGCTCCAGCTTGAAGTTTCAGGCGAAACTTTCGGTGCCACGAAATCAAGCAGCGTCCATTTGACGCTGCCGTCTGACCACCTCGCCGTCGGCGTTGATTGAACTTCCAATCGTTCGCCGTTTGGAGTTCGGACAGCAAGCCCGTCACCGTCGTTGAGAAAACCTTTCGGAAGGTCCAACCCGGTCGTTAGAGGAACGTTCTGGACGGATCGCGAAAGCCGACTGGTGACACAAAGATCTGTGACCAGCGATGAATCAAGATCCTGTCCGCAACTCGGTTTCAGAAGTGGCGTACTGACTTCGCTCATGATGTTCTTAGCTACCTGTCGAACAGCGATATGGCTTGAGTGTGCCACTGGCTTTGCCAGTGCCTGTTTTTCGATCGTTCGTTTGTGCCTGCACTGGCGGATCCAGTGGCACTCATCGTTCAGTTAATAACAAGGTCGGCACTCGCCGTTTCATCGGACACCTCGACCACTGAATTCATCTCTGCTGGCAGTTTGATTCCAAACTGCGTTGCGGCCTGCGTGGACAACGCGTCCCAGTCAAGATGTTCGACCACCCACGGTCGAGCGGCCTTGCCCATTTCTTTGAGGCCTTCATGATCGAGCAGCAACTTTGTGACTTCGGTAGCCAGTCCGTCAGCTTTCTCGCACGGAACCACAACGCCCGTCTTGCCGATGTCCAACGTCTCGCGAGTTCCGCCGGACGCTCCTGCGAGCACCGGCCGGCCGCAGGCCTGAGCTTCGACCAGAACCATGCCGAAGCCTTCGATGTCTCGACCCACCTGGCGATTCGGCAAGGCGAACAGGTCGCATTGCTGATAACAGCGGATCATCGTTTCGTCGCTGACTTCGCCGAGGAACTGCACCTGGTCGGCGACTCCGTGTTCGGCGGCGAGTTGTTCGAGTCTTTCACGTTGCTCACCGGCGCCGACGACTGCGAACAACACATTCGGGATGGCTTCGCGGATCGTCGTCAAAGCTTCGATCATCACATCGTGGCCTTTGCGTTCCTGCAGCCGACCGACGGTCAGTACGACGGATCGATCTTTCCAGCCGAGTTCTTCGCGAACTGAATCGCTTCGCTCTGCCGGCACAAACCTTGAGGCATCGCAACCCGGATGCAGAACCTTCACGTGAGATTCCGGCAGGCTCCAGTTTTCCGTCAGGAGTCGAGCGGTGTTTTGGCTGTTGGCGATGAGGTAGTCCGCGTTGGTCAAAACTCGATTGACCATCCAGGAAAGCTCGCGGCTTGTCGCGGCGGATTCGACGTCTTCGCCGTGAACGTAGCAGACGTAAGTTCCAGTTTCGCATATTTTAGCGGTCATCCGGCGAGCGTTGCGAGGTAGGT
>CALDJX010000354.1 GCA_937899075.1 uncultured Planctomyces sp.
TTCGTCGAGAAAACGACGGAAGTCAATAGTCGGGATCAGGTGACGCAGACATGCATCGAATTTGGAATCTCACTTTGCTGGCAGTGGTGTGCGGGCTTCTTCTCTCGACGATGGTGGGAGCTGCTTCGCTCGCCGCGGCCGAGGAAACCGCGTCAGAGCAATCAGCGTCTGCCAAAGCTGCGACGAAAATCGAAGGCACAACGTCGCCTTTGAATGACCAGGCATCAACGACGGAGACCTTGTCGTCTCATTTATTTGGTGGCTTAGGTGTTCCCGCGTGGATCCTGTGGCCACTCGGTTTGATCGAGTTATGGCTGGTTGGCTGGCTGAGCGTCTGGTCTGTTGCACTTTTAGTGGCTCGACGTTTTCTGTTCGATGCTGATGCCTCGCTGCGAAATATCAGCTTCGGCCGAATCCCGTTTTCCGGCGGAGTGCCGCTGACTCTTGCTCATCTCACTTTTGCGAGAGCGTTCGCCGGGCATCCGTGGGTTGCTGACCAATGGCTCGATGCGCACTCTTCGGCGATCAATGACTGGCTGTCGATTGACGCTCGCGGAGCCGAATCGAGCGATCGTGACATTCTTGTGCGGGTTGACGGGCAGGCGATTGCGATCGCTGATTCGCCGACGGTTCAAGCGATCCTACCCGAGTCGCCTTTTGTCCTGGCACTTCGCGGTGAAGGTCGGAAGTGGAACGAGCAGGTGCTGAACATCGTCCTGCGACAGTGCATGCACGCAGAGCGTGGGCATCGATTGCTGTCGAACCGGACGATTCCTGTGATTCTTGATAGGAATTGTGTCGAGCGTTTGCGGGCCAGAGGGACATCTTCTGACACGTTGCCTCACTGGTTGCAGGTTGTTCGGAACGAGCTTTGCCGAATGCCCGGTGTCGTTTCGAGTCTTGACGACGACTTGCTGCAGTGCCTCATTAAAACGCGGCGAATTCTTCCGATTGCCGATCAGTGGAGTCAGACTCCCGCCGGCTTTCAAGCGGCTCTACAGGCGGCAGTAAGTTCGGGCGACCTGCCATGCCTTGTCGTATTCGACGACGAAGACACCGTTGCCGAGATGAAATGTGTCGTCCGTGCCCAGTCAACGAATTCGCCGGAACATTTCCCGAAAGTTCTGACACGAACTGCGCCGGTTGAAGTCAGGTCGAGCGATTTCAAGCCGCGTCACCGTACAACCGATCGGCCGCGTTCATTCGACAAGAGTGCCGTGCCGCTGCTGGTTCAGAGTCTGGATGACTCGGTTGCCGAAGTTCGACTGGCTGCCGCACAGACACTTGGCGGCCTGGGAGCCGCCGCCGTCGATTCGGTCGAGCAGCTCACGACGCTGTTGAACGATCCGGTGACGTCATGCCGTCTCGCCGCCGTGAACTCGTTGGGCGCAATCGGGCCGGTTGCTGCGGAAGCAACGCAGGCTCTGGTGGAAGCAGTGGGAAAAGATCACCGAAAAGTCCGAGCCGCAGCTTGCCGAGCGTTAGGGGCGATCGGCCAGCCGACCGATGAGGTGCTGACTGCGCTTGCCGCGGCCGTAAGCGACAACGACGCGGCTGTCAGGTCTCAGGCAGCACGCTCGCTGGGTGGTTTCGGTATTGGAAGACCAGACGTCGTCTCCACGCTGAAAGTAGCGATGAATGATGAGTCCGCCGCTGTCAGGGCTCAAGCTGTCGCGGCAATTTTCGCGATTCCCGAAGCAATTAATGCTTCCGTGTCAGATCTGGTGGCCGCGATTGCTGATCCTGTCGCGGAAGTCCGCCGTAAAGTGGTGGCGGCACTTGGAAAGACTCAAAGGTCTCGCGACGCCATCGTACAGACGCTTGCTCATTCGCTGGCGGACCCCGACGCGGATACTCGATTGAATGCTGCGGTTTCATTGTCGGGCTTCGGGCTGGTTTCACGATCGGCGATTCCGCAGCTTGCGAGGCTTGTCAGCGACTCAGTGGCGGAAGTCCGGCATGCAGCCGTGGTCGCTTTGGACTCGATTGGCGTACCCAGCCTTGAGTCGGTTTCTGCGCTGGAAGAGGCAACTCGCGACGTCGACGCCAGTGTTCGGTCGGCCGCGACAGCTGCTCTTGAACGAGCGATGCCTGTGGCTGCTGCTGCATAGTTGCAGGCTGGTTTCTGGTGTGGTCCGCGACGATTGATCAATCACGTCTCACGTTGAAAACCGATTTTTCGCTAGTATCCGCGAGAACTTTCGTCGTCACTTCATGTAACACCTGCGGCCACTCATGCAAACGTACCGGGTTGATCTCGACATTTTCAAAGGACCGCTGGACCTGCTTTTGTATCTGGTCCGCCGGGACGAGCTCGACCCGCTCAATTTGCCGCTGGCCCGGATTGTTCACGAGTTTGAAACATTCATCGATCTGCTCGAATTTCTTGACCTCGATATGATCGGCGACTTCGTCGTGATGGCCAGCACTCTGGTCGAGATCAAAAGTCGACTGGCTCTTCCGGTGCCCGAGGAAGACGACGCTCCCGAAGGCGAGATCGTTGACGACGACCCGAGCAGCGATCTGATCAAGAGATTGCTTGAGTACCGAAAGTACAAACAGGCGGCGTCGGCTTTGGAAGAGCACGCGGCCGAGTGGCAGGAACGCTACCCTCGATTGTCGAGCGATCGACCGCGAGTCGGCAATGAACCGGCGGCTGACTTGATCAAAGAGGTCGAGTTGTGGGACCTGGTGAGCGCCCTGGCTCGAGTTCTCGAAAAGAAGATCCTCGAACAGGAATCAAAGATTCGCGACGACGACACACCAATTCACGTTTACGTCGAGCGGGTCGGAACGCTTGTTCGAGAAAATGATCGAGTCGCATTTACGTCTCTGTTTGACGATGCCAACCGCAAGAGCCAGATCGTGGGCATCTTTCTGGCAATTCTGGAACTGCTCCGGCATCACAGCTTTCGCGCGGAACAGGATTCCGACTTTGGCGAGATTTGGGTGTTGCCGCCCCTGTCCGATGCCTCACGCGACGACGAGCGGATCGTGGAAGATCCTTCGAGCGATTCTGCAATCGATGATGAGTTGTCAGCGACTGAGCATGGTGAGGTCGATGCTGGCCTCGACGCGGATGGCGATGAGTCCGCCGATTCAGCAAGTGGCGAGTAGGTGATCGTGCGGATCGGATTCCTGCTCAGGAACGCGTCCGAAACAAGTTCCCGATTTGTCGAATGTGACTTACGCCGGAGGCGTTTGATCCATTAGCCTGGGGTCAGCCGCGCAGCGGCGCCACCCCAGGAACGCGGATGCGAGCACACCAACCCTGCAGGGGTTGTACAACCGTAGATTGCCTGAAACACATTGTGGAACCCCTGCAGGGTTCGGTGCTGTTTCGGTTCTCACCTGGGGTGGCGCGGCTACGCCGCTGACCCCAGGCTATGTTGTGAAACGCTTTCAGCGTACGGGACGAATCGGGAAGTTGTTTCGGACGCGTTCCCTGGTCTCGTCGGGCCTCACTTGAACGCTGATTGGTACTCCTTACAGTCTGCGCTCACGTTTCAAATACCGGTGTGTGGACGGAAGAATGACCGAATCCTCAAGCGAAGCTCCCCTCGTGGGAGTCATCATGGGCAGCCGTTCTGACTGGGAAACCATGAAGAATGCGGCTGAAATTCTCGAGCAATTTGGTGTCCCGCACGAATGCCGAGTCGTTTCGGCTCATCGCACGCCGCAGTGGATGGCCGAGTATGCCGAGACGGCGGTTGAACGCGGACTGAAAGTCATCATTGCCGGAGCGGGCGGAGCGGCTCATCTGCCAGGCATGGTTGCTTCACAGACGATACTGCCTGTTTTGGGCGTGCCAGTGCAAAGCCGGGCACTTCAAGGGCTGGATTCGCTGCTTTCCATCGTTCAGATGCCGGGCGGAATTCCAGTCGCGACACTGGCAATCGGAGCGGCTGGCGCGAAAAACGCCGGGCTGCTGGCGGTCAGAATTCTGGCGACGTCCGACGATGACCTGCGGGCCGCGCTCGAAAAATTCAACCGGGACCAGACCGAAACAATTCTTGCTGACTCACACCTATGACGAATCCAATTCTTCCAGGAGCCACTCTGGGTGTGCTCGGCAGCGGTCAGCTCGGCCGAATGTTCGCGATTGCCGCGCGACGTCTCGGGTACGGAGTACACGTTTACTCGCCCGACGTGAATACTCCTGCCGGGCAGGTGGCAGATCGAGAGTTCGCAGCGGAGTACGACGACCTGGAACAGCTCGCCGAGTTTGCTCGCAGTGTCGATGTTGTCACGTTTGAATTTTAGAACGTGCCTGCGGAAGTCACCGACTGCATCCAGAAGCATTGCCCGGTTCACCCTTCGGGAAGCGTGCTGGCGGTTGCTCAAAATCGAATCCGTGAGAAGTCGACCTTAAGAGATGCCGGCCTGGCGGTTCCCGAGTTTCGCGAAGTGACCTCAGCCGAACAGTTGCGATCAGCCGTGTCAGAATTGGGGACGCCTTCTGTCGTCAAGACGGCATCCAGTGGCTATGACGGAAAAGGGCAGGCAGTCATTCATGATCCTGACCAGGTCGATGAAATATGGACGTCGCTGGCGACGGATCAGGCAATTCTCGAACAGTTTGTAGAGTTCGACTGTGAACTTTCTGTGGTGGGAGCAAGGAACTCGCTCGGCGAATTCGTCCACTATGGACCGTTCCGAAATTCGCATACTGACCACATTCTCGATGTGACAGTTTGTCCGTCGGGTTTATCAGACGATGTAAACGAACGTGCTGTTGATGTGGCGCGTCGCGTTTTCGAATGTCTGGATGTTGTGGGTGTATTGTGTGTTGAGTTGTTTGTGACAACCGATGGTCGAATCCTCATCAACGAGATTGCACCGCGCCCACACAATTCCGGGCATTTAACAATCGATGCGCACAAAACCTGTCAGTTCGAACAGCAGGTTCGAGCAATTTGTGGATTGCCACTTGGTAATGCGGAGCAACACGCGGATGCGGCAATGGCGAATATCCTGGGTGACCTTTGGAACGAATCCGAACCACACTGGCCGGCATTACTCGCCAGTGATGTGAAATTACATCTTTATGGAAAAGCCGAGGCTCGGCCCGGACGAAAGATGGGTCATATCACGGCTCTGGCAGATTCAATAGAAGATGCTGACAAAAATGTACGTGCAGCGCGTGAGAGCCTGCTGAACAAATAGTGCAATCAATGGATTCCGATTTTCAGGACGCATCCATTATCGCTACCCCGTAATCTGGATCGCGTGGGAAATCCCTCCGAAACACACTTAATCGTTTGTGTTCGTGTTGCTACTTCGTAACTATGCGGCCACTGTTAGGGCCTTGCATAAACTTATCCCTGCGAAATGCCTTGTTATGAAAACGGGCCGCCGGGGTTTTGATTCTTATGGAGTTTGAAGTAATGGCGAAAAAAGGCGTGAAACGCGACGGCAGCAAGAGCCAGTCAATTCAGGCGTACCTGAATGCAAATCCAGGAGCGAACTCGAAGGCTGTGAAGGATGCTCTGGCCAAAGATGGGCTGAGTGTTTCGGAAGGGCTTGTCAACAAGGTCAAGTATTCCAAGCCAGCTGGTAAGAAGACTGGTGGCCGCAAAGCAACGGCTCGTAAGACCGCTGCTCCTAAAGCTGCGGCGCCAAAGCGAAAGGCAACTCGTCGCGGTCGTCCGGCAGCGGGCGGTGTCAACATGAGCGATGCCATTCGTGATTTCATCGCGGCGAATCCAACGGCTTCTCGACCAGAAATTCGCGACACACTGCAGGGGCAGGGAGTCGCCGTTTCGAATTCTCTCGTGAATGCCGTATTCATGAAGGTCAAGACAGGCGGCGGAAAATCTGCCAAACGTGGTCCGGGGCGTCCGAAGGCCGCACCGCGAGCTGCAGCTCCGGCAACATCCGGTGGCAACATGTCAGCTGCAGAGCTGATCAATGCCAAGCAACTGGTCGATCAGCTTGGCGGGATCGACAACGTCCGCAACGCACTCGCCTTGCTGGAACAACTCCAGTAATTCGACGCCGAGTTGACGGAAGCAGAATTTGATCAGGGCCGGCGGATAGTTCCGTCGGCCCTTTTCTTATTGGGACTTGTCTGCCCGGCGGGCGAGACGTTGTTCGCCGTCAACTATTCGGTGAGATGGAGAGTGGGCGTCGAAGTCGTTTCACTGAACCTGCCGATTGTCCACGCGTCAACCCCCGCTTGTTTGAGTTGATCGTGCAATTGTTGCTCTTTCTCCGGGGTGACGGACAAGAGCAGCCCGCCGGAAGTTTGTGGGTCGAACAACGCGGCGTATTCGGGTGAGCCCTCAAGTCTGGCGTCAGAGCATTTTGTTCTGATGGCGGTTTCGCGGTTGGCCGGTGCCAGCGTGCTTTCCAGGCCGTCTTCCAGCAATTGTTTCGCTCCTGGAAGTAATGGCAGGTCTTGCAGTCGCAGTTCTGCGTCGAGATTGCTGGCGTCGAGGATTTCGAGCAAGTGCCCAGCGAGGCCGAAGCCTGTGACGTCGGTGACTGCGTTGGTCTCAACCTGTCGCGCGACGATCGATGCTGCTTCGTTGGATTTGAGCATCGAGGTCAGCAGGCTGTCGACCCATTCGCCGCGCGTTCGCGCTTGCGGGATTCCGGCAAGGAGCGTGCCTGTTCCCAAGGCTTTAGTGATGATCAGGACGTCGCCCGGCTTTGCATCGGACTTCAACAGCGCCGGTTTTCCGTCGAGCGTCCCCATGACGGTGAACCCGACCGTCAGCTCGGATGCTTCGGTGGTGTGTCCGCCGAGCAGTTCGACTCCGCATTTGTCGAACTCAAACAGGCATCCGGAAAGTACTTGGTAGAGCAACTCAGTCTGTTGCCGCGGTTCGCCTTCCTGAAGCTGGACCATGGCCAACGCTTGAGTTGGCTGCCCGCCGGTCGCCCAGATATCGCTGAGCGAGTTCAGTGCCGCGACTCGACCGACGAGCCACGGGTCGTCCATGAATCCCTGAAAGAAGTCGATGGTGATCATCTCGGCGGGAGACTTCGGATCGAGCATCGCGGCGTCTTCCGGATGTTTCACCGCGTTGTGCTGTCGCTCCGGATGTTCTTCGCCGATTCGCTCCAGCGCCGCTCGAAGTACGCCAGCACCCGCTTTGCCTCCGCAGCCGCGACAGCGCATCACCGGTCGAGACGCCGGATCAACCGTTGAGCGGGCTGCTGGCGCAGGCATGTCGTCCATGCTTTCGTACTGCTGGTACATCCGCATGAACTTGCGGTCGATGTGATCTTTGAGACGCCATGCCCAGCGGCCGTGAGCGGAGACTCCTTTGTAGTCAAGAAACGAACCGCCTTCGCCGTCGGCCAGCAGTGATAAAAAGCCGGACTGCGGCGTGTATGGCTTCAGTGGTTGGCCATTCAGAAACCGTTGCAGATTGTCCCACAGGAACGGGCCTTCGCGAACGGCGTAGACGCCGGACTTTCGTACTGGCGAGTCAACCAGCGTCGCCGAATCTCCGACGGCAAAGACTGGTTTGTCGTCGGTCGTTTGAAGCGTGTTTCGAACGGCCAGGAATCCATCGTCTCCCTTGGTGAGGGGAATGTTCTCGATGAGTGCTGGCGGCGTCGCTCCGGTTGCCCAGACGACGATGTCTGCATCGATCAACGTTCCATCGGACAGCGTGAGCGAACCATCCTTCACGTCCTCGACCCGGACACTTGATTTAATGGCGATGGCTCGGTGGCCGAAGTGCTCTGTTACCTTTTGAATCGTGCCCGGCAGGTATCCTCGCAGGACGCGATCGCCGGAGTCGATCAACGTGACTTGAGCGGCGAGTCCTTGAGTCCTCAGCCGTGCTTCCAGGCAAAGCGTGACCTCGACACCGGCTGCGCCTCCGCCAACGACTGCGACCTGAAGCGATTCTTGTATTCCGCTTTGCGGATTCGATTCCTTCAGTTGAGCAAGGCGAGCATTAAGCCTGTCGCGAAACGTGGCCATTGGCTTGATGGGTAAAAACGCGGCCGACGTTGCCCAGTTGTCTGCTCCGGCGGGGACAGAGCCAACTCCGACAGAAGCAACGTCAAAGCGGATCGGCGGACGTGACTTGAAGAAGACTCGTCGTCGGTCGGGATCGAGGCCAGTCACTTCGTCGATGATGACTCGAATTCCGACGGGAGTGGCGAATCGATAAAGGTCGATCGCCATTTCGTCGGGTTCGTAAAGACCGGCCAGAGTGCCCGGCAGCATACCGCTGTAAGTGGCTCGGCTGAATGGGCTGATCAATGTCAGTCGTGCGTCAGGGATCGGAGCCATCTTCCACATGCGCACGATGTGCATGTTGGTGTGGCCCGCTCCGATCAGCACGATGTCGCGGCTGGCGAGTCGTTCGTCCATGGTCAATTCGCGGCAGCCTTATCCAAACAGTTTGTGAGCTTCGCCGTAGTTCAGACGCCTCGCTCGGACGAGGCCGTCTTTCAGCGATTCACCGTTCGGGTCGACGTAGACCCGGCCGGTGGGCAGACCACTTCCTGGTCGGCATCCCAGGATGTGAATGTTGAAAATGAACGCCGACTCGCTGGTCGCTTTGAACCAGTGAATGTTGTCCTTGTAGTCCGACACGGTCGATATTCCGCCCGGCTTGAATTGGGCATCGATCGTCGGGCGGATGATCAGGTGGTCGGTTTCGTCTTCGATGCGGTCGTAATGTCGACCGTGAAGTTCGCCTTTCAGGACCAGGAAGGCCGTTGCCATATTGTTGTGGCCATGCGGGATGACCGACTGACCCTTCTTGATGGCAAAGATCTGTTTGCCGAAAACCAGTTTCGTTGGCAACCCCTCGACGTCGGGGAACTTTGGTCGCAGGCTTCGTGCTCCATGATCAACGAACTTCAAGTCCTTTGTCAGGTTCTTGAAATCGACAAATTTCATCAGCTCGTCGACTTCGATCTGGCCGTACAGTTCTTCGACTTTCTTCTGCCAGACGACCTGACTGATTCGTTGCTCTTTGACGTCGCCCGCGAGTTCGTTCAAACCGACAAGCCACTTCGCCGTGATCGGGCTGACGTTTGCCGCCCAGGCGTCGCGAGCAAAAATCGTTTCGAGCAGCGAGAGTGTCAGCAACGACTGAACTCCGGCTTTTCCGAAATCACGACGCGTTACGTTCGACGATTCTGTCATGGCAGAGCTTCCTAAGGTTGACGAAGCTGGGGGGCCGGTCGCAGCGGCACGAACGGATGAATCGAGTTTAGCGGAATTACACCGCTCGTCAGTAGTCTGACCTTCGGAATGAGTTGGCAATTCGAGTGTAGCGGTTTGACTGTTCCTTACCCCGACCTAGATTTCAGGGAGTAGTTGAGAACCCTTCGCACTGATCGGAAGCATCGATGGCTGGCAGAATCAACAAGCGAGAACTGCTGCGTCGAACGCTTTCGGCGACCGGCGGGTTGAAGGCCCTCGAAACATTGCCCGTCTGGAACGGGTTGCTCGTGCTGAATTATCACCGCATCGGCACGCCGACGGACCCGCGATTTGACGAGGCCCTCTGGAGTGCTACGCAGGACGACTTTGATCGTCAGGTCAGATTGCTGAAAGACGGTTTCGACCTGATCGGCGTTTCCGAATTGGCGACAGCGTTGAGCGATCTGAAGAATGGGCACCGGCATCCGTTGAAGTCTTCGCGTTTTGCGATGATCACTTTCGACGATGGATACATCGACAATTACGAACTCGCGTATCCGGTCCTCAAGGCAAACGACGCTTCGGCAGTCTTTTTCGTCGCGACCGGTTTTATCGACGAGCCGCGACTGCCCTGGTGGGACGAGATCTCCTGGATGGTTCGGTCGAGCAACCGGGACACTTTGGCGCTCCCTGCGAACTTGTTGGACGAACCGTTGAAGCTCGATCAGTCCGACCGTCGAGCGGTGATCAATCGACTGCTGAGAATTTATTATCGACTCGGAGGGAACCGGACTGACCAGTTTCTCAACGGCATCGCCGAGGCCACGGGCGCAGGGCGTGCTCCGAAAGATGCCGCAGACGGGCAGTGGATGGACTGGGAAATGATTCGCGAGATGGCCGACGGTGGGATGCAGTTTGGGGCTCACACGGTCACGCATCCGATCCTGGCAAATCTGACGGCGGAAGAGCAGGGGATGGAGCTGTGCGAATCCCGCCTTCGTTTGGAGCGGCAGTTGGGGCGGTCGATTACTTCCTTGAGTTACCCCGTCGGCAAACGGGAATCATTTAACGACGACACGCGAGCCGCGTTAAGCCAGCACGGCTTCGATTGGGCGTTCAGCTATTACGGCGGGCATTGCTCGGGGGCCGAAGTTGATCGGTACGACATTCCTCGGGTTGCCATCGAGAGTGACACTTCAATCGACGATTTCCGATCATGCTGCGCTCTGCCTCACATCTTTGCCCGGCACTAAGCTCGACTGCCGCAGTCAGACCGCCTGAAGGAAGAAGTTGCGAGCTAAGTGCCTTCCTCGAAAGATGGATGGTAATTGACAGAGTGTTTGGCCTGACGCTAAGCCGCAGCGTTTCGCAAGGAGTTTTCGCTGACTTCTTTGCGAACCTTCGCGTCTCGGCGCCTTTGCGTCAGGTCCTGTGGTTCCAGACCCTGTTTTGTGTGAGTGTCCCAGTGGACATACTCACGAGGGCGAGAGTGCAAATTGTGCATGTCTGAACGATTCTTTGTGGGGGTCGGCCTCCCAGCCGGCAGTCCCACCTCGGGTGCGTTTCGAAAGATGACTCAGCAGCTTCTGTGCCGAAGATTCGTTTGTTGCAAACTGTCGGAAGTTCGGCGTGTCTGGTGCGCGTTGCCGTTGTCACGTTGAAGATCCTGCCAGAAATCGTTGCACTTTCTGCAAGGTTGTAAGATCGCAGGCGACGCAACCAGCTGATGGCAGATCGATGCCGTGCCGACAGGCTCACACCGTTACTGGATGATGCCCCACGTCCCGGTACACTTTCCGGTTGCCGGTGGTCGCGTCTGCGAGCAACCGAATTCGTCGGAGTCAGTAACGATTAAGAAGGCTCGCAATGTCTCGTGAATCCGTGTTTGAATCGACGCTGGAGTTCTTTCTCGCTCCGCTTAGGGAATTCCTCGAAGACGACACGGTCACCGAGATCATGGTTAATGGCTACCGCGAGGTTTACGTCGAGCGACACGGCAAGCTGTACGAGACGGATGCGAAATTCGAGAGCGAAGACGCGTTGATTTCGGCGATCACGAATATCGCTCAGTACGTCGGCCGCGAGATCGATCGCGATCGTCCGATTCTCGACGCGAGATTGCCAAGCGGTTCCCGAGTTCACGCCGTCATTCCACCGAGTTCTCGAACAGGCACTTACCTGACGATCCGCAAATTCAAACGGGACATCTTCAGCCTCGAAGATTTCGTTCGTCTGGGGAGTATCTCGGCGGAGGCGAAAGAGTTTCTCGAACTTTGTGTTCGAATGAAGAAGAACATTGTCGTTGCCGGCGGAACGGGAACGGGCAAGACGACGATGTTGAACGCGGTGTCGACGGCCGTGCCTGAGAACGAGCGGATTGTCGTGATCGAAGACAGCTCTGAGTTGAAGCTCGCTCAGAAGCATTCGCTTTATCTGGAAGCTCAACAGGCCGACAGCTACGGACGCGGCGGGGTGACGATTCGAGAACTGTTTCGGGCGTCGTTGAGAATGCGTCCCGACCGGATCATCGTTGGTGAAGTTCGAGGTGGCGAAGCGCTCGACATGGTTCAGTCGATGATCAGCGGCCACACCGGAAGCCTGACGACCGTTCACGCGACGTCACCGCGCGATGCACTGGTGAGGCTCGAGACGCTCTCGCTGATGTCCGACGTCGATATTCCGATCTACGTGGCTCGCGCGCAGGTCGCGTCGGCGATCAACGTGATCGTGCAGCTCTCGCGATTTGCCGACGACGGCTCGCGAAAAGTGACTCGCGTGGCTGAAGCGTTCGGACTTGGGCCAAACAACGAATATCAAATCCACGATATTTTCGCGTCACGCATGCGCGGTCGCTCGGACTCTGGCGACCTGATCGCGGAATTAGAATTCACCGGCCAGCAGCCAACGTTCGCCAGCGAGCCTTACGAGCAAGGACTGGAAGGCGATATCAGCCACACCTTGCCGGTCTGGCAGGATCCAGATGTGTGATGTCAACTTTCGGACGACATCGCACAGGGACATTGCACGTAGACAATCGCAGCGCCGGCATACCTAAGTTGCAGCAGCCACAACGACAAAATGGTATGCCGGCGCTGCGCTTGTCTACTCAGGGTGCATTCCTCGCGGTGACGCGTGCCTGGTCGCTCCAGAGGCCGCGGCCAGAAGATCTGGCTTCGTCTTCGGCGAGCTTGAAGCGGGCTTTCATGGAGCGGTCAAACGGGTAACGAGTGATGCATTTGCTGTAGCCGGCTCGGATGATTTCTTCGTTCAGGCACCAGTCGTCGAGATAGACGTACGCCAGCAGTCGCTGGTAACGATCTCGTTTTTCCCGGTCGAACTTCAATTGGACGACCTTGCCTTCGACCGCTCGTTTGGTAAACGACGATGCTTCAGGGCCGAAAGGTTCAACCGGTTTGGTCGGGTGTTTGGTTTCCGGAGTGTCCACACCGATCAGTCGGACTCGTTCGTCGTTCTGCAGGACGAGTGTGTCGCCATCGACGACGCGCGTGACTCGCCACGTGCCTTCGTCTTCGGTTACCGACTGAGTCGGAATGACCGCGTCGATCTGGTTCTGGATGCGGTCCCAGATTCCGAATCGCTGCAGCAGGAA
>CALDJX010000355.1 GCA_937899075.1 uncultured Planctomyces sp.
GCGTAGGTTACATTGTCTCCCCGCCCGACGACAACCACTTTGCAGGCAGTATTTAAGCCTGACATCCGGCCAGCTTTTCTCGCGGCGATTGACCTGAAATGCCAACCAGAGTCAGCACGTGGAAAACGGTACTGAACGACTGGATTCGCATATCGACCGAGTGATTGATCTGACGCAAAGACGCTGAGTCGCAGAGATGCGCAAAGAGTTTAGATCGAGTTCTTTGCGGACCTTCGCGTCTCTGCGACTTTGCGTCAGGATTCTGAATTCCGACCTTAAACACGTTGTCCTTCTACTTCGTTGAAGACCGCCCGGTCTCAGCCCGTCATTTTTGTTCGAAAATAATCGGCAGCATTCGAACGATGTTTCGTGCGTCGTCGATGCCTCGATGCGGCCGCCCTTCGAACGTCAGATTGTGTTTGCGGAGGGCGTCGCCGAAGCCCTCGCCTCGCTTCAAGGCAAACCGTTCGGTGTAACGTTGTTTCAGATTGACGTGCCGATTTCCGAATGGCCAGGCGACATCGTGGAATGCGCAGTCCCGCTCGAATTGCCGACGGTCGTACTCGCCCCATGAACAGAAGATGGCATCAGGATAACCAGCCATCCACTCGGTCAGCCGCGCCATTGCTTTTGTAAATCCAATGGCAGAATCAACGTTTGCCTGCTCGATCCCGGTCAGCTCTTTACAGAAGTCTGTCAGCGTGAGGTGTCGAACTGGGCGGACGAAGGTTTGAAACTCGTCGATCGGTTGAAACGTTTTGCTGTCCGCGATCACTGCACCGATTTCGATGATTTCCATTTCGTCGCGAGGAAACTGACCGTCGTTACAGCAGGTGGCTTCGAGATCGATCACCAGCCAGTAAGCAGGTGGCGTTTCAACAATGTCTGTCATGAACGTTCAGTCTTCATTCAGGGGAACAGGATAGGTTATCCGCCTCCGCCCGCCGGTCGCTTTGTGTGAATTCTGACGCGTGGAACGACGGACTTTGGTGTCTCTGTCGGTATCGCCTGTCGAAGTCAATGTACGGGCCGTGCCGGTTTTTAGTCCGCCGACTCCCCTGGTTGAGTAAGCAGAAGACTCAGATCCCGCAAACGCCTCACGTGCCGCCGCGTTTCCGCGTGAACACCGCATCAAATTCAAAGCCGTTCCAGTCACAGCGTGCTAAAGAACGATGGTGAGAGTACGCCGGTCCGCTGGCCCGGTCCCATCTCTTAATTCGTCCCGCGATTTCAACACGGGCCTTTCTGCATGTCAAACTCCACTCCCCGCCCCCACTTCGTCAGCGAAAACTCTTCGCAGGACAGTGAACTCGAATCTTCCATTCGTACGAGCCTCCAGAAGACCGGCTATCAACAGCTTCGTCGGCTGGACGTCGTCGTCGAAGATGGACTGGTTCGACTGACCGGACGCTTGCCGCAGTTTTACCTTCTGCAGCTCGCACAGCAGGCCGTGATGAAGACCGAGGGCGTGCTGAATCTCGACAACGGAATCGAGATCGTCCGAGTCTGATTCCGAATCCTTCAGGCTGACTGCCTGGATTGAACGGTGGCTTTAAGCCAGCAGCTTGTCGATCACGCTTCCCGGTTGACCGTCGAGCAACGTCTGCTCCCGCCCATTCCGCTTGTAAGTGAGTTCCGGGGCGTCAATCCCGAACTGGTGAAGCAGCGTGGCGTGAATGTCGTAATGATTGACGACGTCGTCGACGGCCTTGTGCCCCCATTCATCAGTCGTGCCGTGAACGTGGCCGGCTTTGAATCCTCCGCCCGCGTACCAGTGCGAGAATCCGTACGTGTTATGGTCCCGCCCGATCTTCGCCGCACCGGCGTCGTTCTGAATCACTGGCAGACGTCCCATTTCGCCGCCCCATTGAACAATCGTGGAATCGAGCATTCCGAGCTGTTTCAAATCAGCGACCAGCGCGGCCGAGCCCTTGTCGACTTTTTTACACGCATTGGGAAGCGCGCTGCGAATTGAGCCGTGGCTATCCCAGAGTTGGTTCTGCGTGAATACCTGCACAAAGCGGACCCCACGTTCGACAAGCCGGCGAGCAATCAGGCACCGGCTCCCGTATTCGGCCGTCGTTCCGCCATCGAGCATCCCATACATCTGCTGAACCGACTTCGACTCTTTGCTCAGGTCCATCGCTTCGGCCGCCGCCGTCTGCATGCGCGCCGCAAGTTCATAACTTTGAATCCGAGCATCCAGATCGAGCTGCCCTGACCGCTGCTTCATGTGCCGATCGTTCATCTTCTCCAGAAACGCCAGCGATCGCTCCTGGACTTTTCCTGCGAGATAACTCGGTGGCTGAAGATTCAGAATTCTTGGTTCCTGAGCGCGGATCACCGTTCCCTGATAGACCGCCGGCAGAAATCCGTTCGACCAGTTTTCGACACCCATCACCGGAAGCTGACCGGGATCAATCAACGCCATGTACGCCGGCAGGTTTTGAGTTTCGCTGCCGAGTCCGTAAGTCAGCCAGCTGCCGATCGAAGGTCGGCCTCCGAGAGTTCGTCCGTTGATCAGCGCTCGAATCGACTGCCCGTGATTATTCACGCCGGTCTTCATCGAACGAACCAGACAGATGTCATCAGCGATGCCGGCGATGTTGGGGATCAACTCCGAAAGTTCCATTCCGCAGTCGCCGCGTTTCTCAAACTGCCAGGGACTCGCGAAGACTTTGGAGCTGGCCTGCGCCGCGTTGTCGTATTTGATCTCGCCAGGAAACGGCTGACCGTCCCACTTCTTCATGCCCGGTTTTGGATCGAACAGGTCGTGATGCGAAGGTCCTCCCTGCATCCAGAGCGAAATCATGGCCTTCGCCTGGGGCTCGAAGTGCGGTTGCTTCGGCTTCTGATCGAAGGACCGCGGCTCCAGTTCCGGCTTCTCCGGTTTGGCAAACGCATCGTCCTGCTGAAGCAACCAGGCCAGCGTCAGACTACTCGCACTGAACGAACCGGTTCCCAGAAACTCTCGACGGCTGATTCCGTTTTCAGTCATGTCATGACTCATTCTGCAAAGGCGAGCTTAATCAACGTATAGAAACTCGTTCGAACTCAGCAGCAACTGGCACAGGTTTGCCAATGCCAACTCTGCCGCATCCCGCTTGACCTTCTTCGCTTTCGGATCAAACCGGTTGGTGACTGGCTCGGTCTCGACCTTCTGCGCTGCAAACTGTTCCGTTTGAGCATCGAGAAACTCGAACGCTTCGTTGATCTCGTGGTCGACCGGGTTTCGGACAAAGGCGATTCGCCAGGCATGCCGCACCTGCTCGCCAGTATTTGTTCCCGCTTCGCTACGAACGCGAGCGGCAAAGTGCTCGGCCATCTGCACGATGAAATCGCTGTTCATCAGAAAGAGCGACTGAGGTGCGACGGTCGACGAGTTTCGGCGTTCGCAGTTCGGCTCCATCATTGGCAGATCAAACGTGTCGAGCACCGTCAGCGGTCGCGAACGTCTCCACTGGACGAAGATCGTTTTACGAAACTCTTCCGTCTTCATGGCCAGGACCGGCCCCGGTCGCCCCGCATTCAGATTCTCTTTTCCGATGACCCATTGCCCGACGATGTCGGCCATAACCGGCACGGGCGAACCATCGCGGCGTTCGCTCAGCAGCCCGCCGGCAGCCAGCATCGAATCCCGCAGCGTTTCTGCTTCGAGCCGCCGAATCGGAAACTGCCAGTACAGCGTGTTGTCCGGGTCGACGATCTGAGGAGTTGGCGATTCGTCGGCCGGCGACGAGCTTGCCGCGTGTTCGATCGAACTGGCCACTCCCCGCTGGCGGTAAACGCTCGACATCATGATCAGTCGATGAAGGTGTTTGAGACTCCAGCCGCTGGTCACGAATTCCGACGCCAGCCAGTCGAGCAGTTCCGGATGGGTCGGTCGATCGCCGAGCAATCCGAAATCACCCGGCGTGTTGACGATGCCTCGACCGAAGTGGTGCATCCAGATTCGGTTGACGAGAACTCGCGCGACCAATGGATGACTTCCGTCCGTCAGCCGCTGAGCCCATTGAAGCCTGCGGCCGGTGGTCGGCACTGATTCATCGTTAACCGGCAACTTTGCCGCGGCCGAGTTCTGCGAAAGAACGGTCAGGCTGGCCGGCTCAAGAGCCTGCTTCGGTTGCTCATGATCGCCTCGCGCGAACAGGAATGTTTGCGGCACCTTGCCCGGCGTCTCGGTCGTCGCTCGGACGAAGTCTTCGGTGGGTTTCTTCGCTCGAAGGGCGGTCGCTTCGTCTGACATCTTCTTCAGGACGTCGGCCGCTTTCTTATCGTAGAGGTACAGCGAACCTGCCGAGACATTGAGACTTGGATGCTTCTTCAGCAGCCGTGTCTGCTCGGTCGTTCTGTCTTTCGCAACGGTATCGCGAGCCTTCTGGGCTTCCTCGCGAATCTCTTCCGGAAGCTTGGCGAGTTCATTTTCGAAGGTGACGGCGATGAAATCGTCCTGCTTCTTCGTTCGTTCGTCGAGGATCTTCTTTGCTTCCGCTTCAATTTCCGCGGCTGCTTTTTTGTCGGCGGCGGTGTACAACGAGATTCGCCGCGAGTTCGGTGCCCGCCAGTTTTTTGGATCGTACGCCGGCTCAAAGATTGCCCGCATCCGATAGTAGTCCGACTGCGGAATTGGGTCGTAACGGTGATCGTGGCACTGAGCACAGCCGACGGTCATACCAAGCAACGATGTCGAAACAATCTTTACGGTTTCGGCAATCACATCGTTCTTAGCGAGTTCCGCATCCGCAGCCCCACCGCCAGTTCCATCCGGACCGTTTCTCAGAAACCCCGTCGCAATGAGTTTCGCAATTTCTTCCGGAGGCAACTCGGCGTACGGCGGGCTGACCATCTCGTCACCGGCGAGCTGCTCGCGGATAAACTCATCGAAAGGTTTGTCATCGTTCAGCGACTGAATCACCCAGTCACGATACTTCCATGCCCACGGACGTTCCTTGTCATCAATGGTGTAGCCTTCCGAGTCGGCGTACCCGGCGACGTCCAGCCAGTGCCGGCCCCAACGATCTCCGTAGTCGTGAGACGCGAGCAGCTGATCGATCAAACGGATGTAAGCGTCGGGTGAGTTATCCTCGACGAATTCGCGAACGGCTTCCGGCGACGGCGGCATTCCAATCAGATCGAAATACGCTCGACGAATCAACGTCAGACGATCAGCGTCGGGCGAGAGTCCAAAACTGTCGTTCTCCAGGCGGCTGACAACGAAGGCGTCGATCGGCGTTCTGATCGAATCGCGATTCTTCACAGCCGGCGGCGCTGGACGGACGATCGGTTGGAACGACCACCACGCTCGCTCTTCTTCGGTAATCAGATCCGCATCGGTCAAGACGTCCGGTTCCGCCCGAGCAGTCACCGCTCCGGCCGCGATCCAACGGGCGATAATGTCGATGTCTGCTGCCGGTACTTTCTTCGCGGGATCATCGCCCGGCGGCATTTCGCCGCTGCGCAGTCGCTCGATCAGTAGGCTCTCGTCCGGCTTGCCGGCAACGATGACCGGTCCGGTGTCGCCGCCCTTTGCCAGGAATCGACGAAGACGCACGTCGAGACTTCCTTCGAGTTCTTCTTCCTCGCCATGGCAATGGAAGCAGTGTGTTTTGAGGATCGGTCGAACATGACGTTCGAACGTCAGGCTGGCGTTTGGAGCGACCGACGCGTTGTCTGAATCGGCGGCCCGAAGAGACGAGACGTGCAATCCGAAAATCACCGACAACATTGAGGCTGTAATTTGGGAAACAGTGCGAACTCTCATGGCGGGGTCTTCCCGGGGCAGGAAGCGGAGTCAGGTCAGGCTATCAGCAACAGGTCGAAAGCCCAACGCGGGGAACGACCAGCGTCGCCGAAAAGCACTTTCTCCGTCAACTGAGAAGCGATTTTCTCAGGTGGGCGAGCAACTTCCAGAGCCCGACTTTCAGCACCAATGACGCCACGCGGACGGTGTTCGGCGTCTCCGAATCGTGACATCTCGCGCGGTTCTGTCAGGGCGTCCGATTATGACAGTCAAAGAGGAATCGGACTCCGGAGCGTTCAGGAAACATTTCGCATCTCTGCGGCAATGACGCGAATTCGTGAGCTATGTTCAGATGACAGGTTTCATTCAGAGTGGAAGGTCTGCTCTTTCTCGATGAAGCCAGGAAGACAGTCCTGAGGTCAACGGAACATGCCCGCACCGTCATTCGCCCAGCGAAACCGCGCTGAGAACGCCGCCAACGATCTGGAAACGCTTAAGCGAACAATCCACGGAAAACTTGTCGAGAAGCTGGACCTCTCTCGCCTGGGCGATCTTGAAGGCGACACTTTGCGCCGCGAGATTCGCCTGGTCATCGAACATCTTTGCGATACTGAAAACCCGCTGCTCAACCGGTCGGAGCGTGAGCGACTGATCGAGGAAATCCTCGACGAAACGTTCGGCTTCGGTCCGCTGGAACTGCTCCTCAAAGAGCCCGGCGTGGCCGACATCATGATCAACGGTCCGAAGCACGTCTTCGTCGAAAAAGACGGCCGCATTCAGCGAAGCAAAGTCACGTTTCGTGACAACGATCACTTGTTACAGATTCTCGACCGGATCGTGTCGAAGGTCGGTCGTCGAGTCGATGAAACATCGCCGATGGTCGACGCTCGACTCCCGGACGGTTCTCGATTGAACGCGATCATCCCGCCGCTGGCTCTCGATGGCCCGTCACTGACGATTCGAAAGTTCGGTTCCAACCCGTTGACGCTGGAAGACCTCTTGCGTTTCGGAGCGTTCACGCCAGAGATGGTCATGGTCCTGGAAGGGATCATCAAGGCCCGCCTTAACTGCATCATCAGCGGCGGTACTGGTTCTGGTAAGACGACTTTGCTCAACACACTGTCGAGCTTTATTCCAAACGATCAGCGAGTCATCACGATCGAAGACGCGGCCGAACTTCAACTGCAGCAGGAACACGTTCTGCGTCTGGAAACTCGCCCGCCGAACATCGAAGGCAAGGGCCGCATCGGGGCGACAGACCTCGTGAAGAACGCACTGCGAATGCGACCTGACCGAATCATCATTGGGGAATGTCGAGGCAGCGAAGCACTCGACATGCTCCAGGCCATGAACACCGGCCACGAAGGTTCGCTGACAACGATCCATGCCAACACGCCTCGTGACGCTGTTTCGCGACTGGAAACAATGATCACGATGGGCGGCGTCGACCTTCCTCTGCGAGCTCTGCGTACTCAGTTTGCATCAGCCGTCGATCTGATCATTCAGGTCAACCGTCTGCAGGGAGGTCCGCGAAAAGTCACACACATCACGGAAGTGCTCGGCATGGAAGGCGAAACGGTCATCATGCAGGACATCTTCAACTTTACCGTCGAAGGAGTCGACGACGAAGGGCGAGCTTCCGGCCACTTCTCGGCGTCGGGCGTTCGGCCAGGATTCATGAAAAAACTCGAAGCGTCGGGTGTTCGGTTACCAGCGAATCTTTTCAACGCTCGACAGCTGAGCTGAATCGACGGCCAAACCGTCATCGCCAAACGCAACGCTACTCAACACGACTAATCCTCACGGCAAGCCCTGTGCAGCAGCGCAGATCCTGTCGTGAGCGTCTCTTTCTTCGCGGGATTTTCTTCGCGGAATTTCCTCCGCGGCGGACAAGGTGAGATGAAATGACCGGCTACCTGATCATGTTCGGCATCTTTGCAGCGGTCACCATTCTGGTCGGTGCAATCTTCTTTCTGTTATACGATGCCAACGCGTCGACAACAGAAGATCGGCTCGAAGTTCTGACCGGCAAGAAGTCGGCGCGGGCTGAAGAACAGGGCATCATGAAGGAAGACATGATCGCCGCAGGAGGGGGTATCACCCGCTTCTTTGGGAAACTATTCGAAGGGATCGGCAACATTGGACTGTTCTTTGAACAGGCTGATTCTCCGATCAGGCCCGACATGTTTTTCCTGATGAGCTTTATCAGCCTGTTCCTTGGAACCGGAGTTGGCTGGGCCAGCCGCGCACCGATGTCCTTGTGGCCGGTCTTCGCGATTGGCTTCTCGCTGATGCCGTTTATCTGGTTGTGGATGCGTCGACGAGGTCGTTTCAAACGTTTCGCCAAACAGTTGCCCGACGCGATGGAGCTGATCGCTCGCGCACTTCGATCAGGACACTCGCTCAACCAGGGCATCGCTGTGGTTGTTGAAGAAATGCCAGTTCCAATCGCCACTGAATTCATGCTTGCTTACGAAGAACAGAACCTCGGCATACCGATCGAAGTCGCTCTGAAAAACATGATGAAGCGAATGCCGAACATGGACTTGAAATTTTTCGTAACCGCAGTCGGGATTCAGAAACAGGCCGGTGGCGATCTGTCAGAAATTCTTGACAAGATTGGATACATCATTCGCGAACGGTTCAAAATCATGGGCCAGGTCATGGCTCTGACCGGTGAAGGTCGAATCAGTGGAATCGTGCTTCAGGCTCTGCCGATCGGTCTGTTCATCACGCTTTACTACATGAACCCCGAGTATGTCATGCTCCTCTTTCAGGAAGAGCTCGGCAAACAGATGCTGTTTTACGCCATCGTGATGCAGATTCTCGGAGCGTTCGTCATTAAGAAAATTGTCGCGATCAAAGTCTGACGCCGATCGGCACAAGCTGCTTTTTGCAATCAGTTAAACATTCGTCTCAACGGACACGGGATTCCCGTCATGGACTACACACTTCTCGGACAATTCGCAGTCTTCGGTGCCGTCACCGTCATGCTGTGGGCGATGTTCACGGTCTTTACCGGTGACTCTTCTCGAGCATCGGAAAGGCTCGACAAGCTGAAGGATCCGAAAAGCAAATCGGCAGGACTGAACGACGATCCGAATTCGATGAACATGCTGGAGAAAGCGGCTCCAAAACTCTCAAAAGCATTCGAACCCAAATCAGAACTCGAGCAGAGTGAGCTGAAAATCAAGCTGGCCAATGCCGGCTTCAACTCACCCAACGCACCGCAGATGTATTCCGGGGCCCGAGCTGGGCTGGGGATCTTCTGCGCCATCGCTGGCGGAGCACTTGGATACTTTCGCTGGGGCGCGAACATGCAGGGCATGATGGCTCTGGCCATCACGGCAGCCATCGGGCTGTACGCGCCGGCGATCTGGCTCTGGATGGTCCGACGAGGCCGCATGGAGCGAATCTTTCTTTCGCTGCCTGACCTGCTCGACCTGCTCGTCGTCTGTGTTGAGGCTGGCCTGGGCCTTGATGCTGCCATGCGTCGAGTTGCCGAAGAACTGGAAGATTCGTCACCCGACGCCAGCTTCGAATTCGCCATGTGCAACATGCAGTTGCAGATGGGAATTCCCAAGAAGCAGGTGCTTCACGATTTGGGCATCCGGTCCGGAGTCGACGACATGAAAGCGCTCGCCGCGATTCTGATCCAGGCTGAAAAGTTCGGTTCCTCGATCGCTCAGGCGTTGCGGGTTCAGTCAGACACGATGCGTGTCAAGCGACGACAGATGGCCGAAGAAAAGGCCCAGCAGACATCCGTCAAGATGATCTTCCCGCTGGTGATCTTCATTTTTCCCGGCGTGTTCGTGGTCATTGTCGGCCCGGCAGCCATCATGATGATCAATAATCTGCTGACCGATTAAATCGTCGAGGGGCCGTTCGGCAGTCGCCTTTTGAGTCGAACTTCGTCGAGCAGGAATCTGGCCTCCCCTGGTTTTGCGGAAATTAGCTAATGTTCCGCCCATCGTCCCGCAAGGAATGCGCGCCGACTCAATTCCGCCAGTCGCCGTAAAAACATACGGTCAACGCGGGACCATTCTGGAAAACGGACACTCTTCACACCTGACACGGATGTCATGTCGTCAGTCCCCGCTCCACGTAAACCGTCGATAATTCACACCTTTGGACAGCTCGTCATCGAGTTCGTTCAAGCGGTCGGCGATCTCACGCTGTTTGCGTCGTCAATGCTCCGTTGGCTCTACCGAGGACTTCCGCGCCGCATCGTCGTCGTCGAGTCGATGTACGAAGTCGGCGTTCGCAGCATCCCCGTCGTCCTGATCACGGGAATGTTTATCGGCATGGTCCTCGCCGTGCAGGGATATCAGCAGTTCCATCTGATGAGGATGGAAACTCGCATGGGAGCGGTCATTAACATGGCTCTCGTCGCGGAACTGGGACCGGTTCTGGCAGCCACAATGCTTGCGGGCCGAGTCGGCAGCGCGATGGCCGCCCAGCTTGGAACTATGCGAGTCACCGAGCAGATCGACGCGCTGCGAGCCCTCGGCGCCAACCCGATTCAATATCTCGTCGTCCCCAGATTCCTTTCATGCTTCCTGCTGATCCCGCTGCTGACCGTCATGGCCGACGCCATCGGAGTCGCCGGCGGCTGGGTCTTCAGCACGCAGGTCCTCGGAGTCGACGCCACCTACTACTGGCACTACTCGACCGAATATGTCGCCGCCTGGGACGTCGGAGCAGGCATTCTGAAAAGCATGTTCTTCGGAGCGGCCATCGCGTTGATCGCCTGCCATCGAGGCTTCAACTGTGGATCCGGAGCCGAAGGTGTCGGCCAGGCCGCAACCAGCTCTTTCGTCCTTTCATTCATCGTCATCCTCATCCTGGATTTCTTTCTCGGAATGTTCCTGAACGAGATCTACTGGACCCTCTGGCCAGGCCCATCATCCTTCGTCTGAAATTTTCCCAACAAGAGACACGCAGGGTATGACAAGCGAAGCGCCGGCATACCGCCAGAACTATTAACCAATCAAAGCACGATTCCCATGCCATCACCCGACCCGTTCAGCGATCCATTCACCGGAGAAGAATCCGGTCGGTCGATCATCGAGCTGCGCGGGATCTCTCGAAGTTTCGGCTCGCAGGAAGTGCTGCGCAACGTCTCGCTGGACGTCCGAGCCGGCGAAACCGTTTGCCTGATCGGCGAAAGCGGCTGCGGAAAAAGCGTCACGATGAAAATCATGGCGAGCCTGATGCAACCAACGGCTGGCGAGGTTCTTTGGAATCATGTTCCAATCAAAGAACGCTCCGACGAAGAACTCGTCCGGGACAGACTGCGGTTCGGATATCTGTTTCAGGGAGCGGCGCTCTTCGACAGCCTCAGCGTCTTTGAAAACATCGCCTTCGGACTGCGCCAAAACACAAAGATGTCTGACGACTTCCTCGAAGCCGTCGTCGCCGAACGATTGAAAGATGTCGGCATGTCTCCGGCCAGTGCTCGCAAGATGCCGTCGCAGCTTTCAGGCGGAATGCGAAAACGAGTCGGCCTGGCCAGAACCCTGGCGCTCATGCCGGACATTATTTTGTACGACGAGCCAACAACCGGTCTCGACCCGATCATGATCGACGTGATCAACACGCTCATTCTGAAAACGAAGAAACGACGACCGGTCACCAGCGTGATCGTCACTCACGAAATGTCGACCGTCCGCAAGGTCGCTGACCGGGTCATCATGTTCTACCCGCTCAGTCGTCTGGAACCGGGCGAATCCCAAATCGTTTTTGAAGGCACGCCTGAAGAAGCCTTTTCATCAGACGATCCGCGAGTCTCACAATTCGTCTACGGCGAAGCCGGAGAACGAATGCAGGAACTGGCCCTTCTCTAATCAACAAGTTCTTTCTTGAGATGACAACCACGGAAGACACGGAATCACACGGAAACAAGTACTCGGTCAGAAGTCTACTTCCGTGTGATTCCGTGACTTCCGTGGTTCAAAAACAACGGCATCAACAAAACCATGAATGAACGACAGCTTCAATTTCGAGTCGGTCTCTTTGCAATCTGTGCAATGGGTGTGATGGCCACGCTGGTGTTTCAGTTTGGCCAGGTACGTTCGCTGCTGGAAAAGCAGTATCAGGTACTTGTCCACTTTGAGGCGGCTCCTGGCGTGCTCGAAGGTTCGCCGGTTCGTCTCAACGGAATCCCGATCGGCGATGTGGAGACCATCACACTCGACAGGCAACGTGGCGGCGTCCTGCTGACATTATCGATCGACGAAAAATACGCACTTCGCAGCGACTCGATTCCGCGGCTGCAGCAATCGCTGCTGGGCGACGCCGCCATTGAATTCACTCCCGGCGTCAGTTCAACAGACTTCGACCGACAGTCGATCCTGGAAGGCGAAGCTCCACCGGACGTGATGGAAATCGTGCTGGGCATGGAGCAGCAACTCGCCACAACCATGACATCGTTCGAGGCCACCAGTCGGGAATGGCAGCTGCTGGCTCGAAATATGAACTCGCTGGTCGAAACCAACCACGGCAGTCTGCACGACGTTGTGCAACGAACGGCGACGTCGCTCGACGAATTCACGCAAACGATGAAACAAGCCGGCAGCGCCTTTGAAAACGCCAACCGAGTCATCGGTGATCCGCAAACGGTCGCCAACCTGCAGAAAGCTCTGGCGGGACTGCCTGCCATCGTCTCCGAAACCCGGCAGACAATCACCGCGATGCGTCAAACCGTCGGCACGATCAACGGCAATCTCCGCAACATCGAAAACGTCACCGAGCCACTCGCCAAGCACACAACATCGATCGTCGTCCGACTCGACAACAGCCTGTCGAATCTCGAAGCCATGACCGGCGAACTTCGAGACGTCGCGGAGATCGCGTCAAAGTCTGACGGCTCGCTGAAACGATTCCTGTCCGACCCGAACCTGTACGACGACCTCGAACGTTCTGCGTCGTCCCTCGCCATTCTGCTCAGAAATCTCGAACCGATCGTTCAGGACATGCGAGTCTTCAC
>CALDJX010000356.1 GCA_937899075.1 uncultured Planctomyces sp.
ATCTCGAAATCCGCCGGGGTGAAACCAGATCAGAACCGGGGCAGGCTCGTCGCTCGTCGCGTCGCTTCGTAGGGCAGGCCAGAAGTCGAGTACGTTTCGTTCATGCTTCGTGTCGTACGCGATGTCACATTGTGGTGCAGCGTCGTCGGAGACCTTGCTGAAGAACTTCCAGATCACGTCCGCGACTTCGTTTCCCAACTCGCGCTTACCAGGAACTTTGTGCCCAAAATTCTTGATCTTATAGTGCCATACCTCGTTTCCGTTGACTCCATCTTTGTAATGGTGTGCTTTCGTTTGGTCAGAAATTTGGATGACATCTTCGGTGCTGGTTTTGTTGAGTTTGCGCCAGAACTCCATTATTGCATCCTGATCTGGCGCGCCGCCCCAGCCGCCATTCTTCGACATGCTGCCGTTGTAAGGCACGATTTCATCATCCAAACCCGAGATTTGCAAAATCGGTACAGGTCGCATCACATCACGATGTTCCCAGTTATGGCCACTCATGGTGCCAATCACCGACGCGGCGGCTTTGAATACATCTGGTTTCTCCGCGACCAGCGTGTAACTCATGAAACCGCCGTTGGAAACTCCGCAAACAAAGGTTCTGCTTTTGTTGAGCGAGTGCTTTTTTTGCAGGTCAGAGGCGAGTGCCGAGAGGAAGCCAATGTCGTCAGTCTTGCTGATCTTCAGTCGAGCGTTCCAGTGAGGGATCCCTTCTCGGTCCTCAGCCCCTTGCGGATAACAGACGGCAAATCCGTTGTCATCGGCCAGACGATTCATGACAGGATCCACGTAATCCCTGGCGTCGCCGTGATACCCGTGGAGCACGAATACCAGAGGCGAATTATCCGGAAGCTGCTGAGGGACGTGGAGCAGATACTTTCGCTTCACGTTGTTGTGCATGAACTCGATGAACTGTCCGACATCAGGCTGCTCAGCGAGCAGATTCGTGCCTGCCCACGGCATCACGAAAAGAAGGGCGATCAGGTATGCACTGGCAGTGTTACGTTTTGTCATTTTTTCTTCGTGAGCGGCATGGCACTAGCCGCCGATTTGTTGACAGATTTGTTGCATGGTCTGTTTATTGATTGCACGGGACCGGTGGCTAGCGCCAGATCGCTCACAGTGACAACGGCGAACGACTTTCGGCGAACTGTTCCAAAGGTAAGCCCAGGTGTTGGAGCATCGCCAGGTGAAGGTCGGACATCGACGTATCCTTTCGATCACCAAGTCGCCGACCTTGTTTGATCGTGCTCCCGCCACCGGCCAACAGCACGGGGAGATCTTTCTCCCCATGCTCGTGCCCATCGGAAATGCTTGATCCATAGACAACCATTGTCTGGTCGAGCAACGATCCGTGTTGGTTCTTGATACTTTTTAGACGCCCAAGAAGGTAGGCAACCTGCTCCGTGTGCCATGCCGTGACGCGGTTATACATCGTCCGTTTCTCGTCTCGCGATGACCACGAAGTCTTGCCGTCGTCATCTTCCGTTCTGCCACTGATGTCTTTCCAGTGAGACAACGCATGCCATGTGCCGTTGACTCCATCAATAAAGTTGAAGTAACGATTGCTCTGTCCATGATCCATCATGAATGTGCAAACACGCGTCGCGTCAGCCCAAAATGCGAGAGCGATCATGTCCATCATCGTCCGCATGTACTCGCCGTGATCATCGGGGACGCCAGCACCTGGGCGAACAAGTGACTCCATTAGTCGGGGCGTTTGACTGGCCCGAAGTTCTTGCTTTTCCGCAAAGGCGATTCGTTTCTCGATGGCGTGGACGGAATCCAGATATTCGTCGATCTTCTTTCGATCGTCAGTACTCACGCGACGCTTCAAGCGCCTGGCATCATCCAGCACAAGATCCGTGACGCTGCGACTGCCCAAGCCTGATTCACCCGCGCGAAACATTCGATCAAAGACGGCTCGCGGTTCGATATCTCGCGGAGCAGGTGTGGAGGCATCTACCCATGAAATCGAATTTCGTGGCAGACTGCTGGTAAAAATCCCTTCGCCTCGTGACGACAGTTCGAGCGACGGCAGTAGAGTTTGATTTTGAAAATGGCGTGCGGCGATCTGGTCGACGGAGGCTCCGCCCGCGTCGAGTTTTTCCCCGTCGAAGGAACCTCCCGTAAGCCACGTCGCCGTCCCGGCAATGTGGCCGTTTCCGCGAGGCGTCCACAAGTTGCGGAACACCGTCAAGCTATCTCGATAGGGTTCCAGCGATGACATCCAACGATTCAGTTTCAACAATCGTCCCCGATCATCCACCTGCTCCGGTTGCCAGGCTCCTTCCGCGACTCCGTTTGGAATGTACAGATAGGCGAGTCGCATCGGAGGCCGCTCGACTTCCGTAGCCAGAAGGGCGGTTGCCGACATCACATCCAGGAGTGGAAGCGACACCGCAGCGCCCAGCCCTCGAAGCATCGTCCGTCGGGAGATATGCCATCTTTTAGTCATTGGGTTTCCTGTTCTGCGCTCAATTACTACCACGCTCACTGTTTTTTCTGAAACGAATCGCTGCGTACGATCGCGTGGATCAACGTTTGCAGCTTGCGGCCGTCTGCTTCTAACTCCATCGTTAATTCCCGCACAGTCGCTTCGTCGTAGTATTCTAATTGCCTTCCGAGTGCATACGCCAACATCTTGCGAGTTAACTGTTCTGCCAAGTCACTGCTGCGCTCGCTCACCAACGTCCTCGACAGCCCCGTAAGACCGCGAAACGAAGTTCCATCCGGGAGCTTGCCGACGGAATCAACGGGCCTGCCACGTCGCTCGGGGCGATATCTGCCGAACCACTCGAACTCTTCCAGTGCGAATCCCAGAGGATCGATCT
>CALDJX010000357.1 GCA_937899075.1 uncultured Planctomyces sp.
CGCGACCTCGATCGAATTGATCACAAAAGTGAAAGCGGAGCATGACAGCGACTGGTGCCCGAGTCCTGATCGTTGACGAGGCTTCTCTTCGAAGACGCTCAATCGCAAGCAGCGTGGAGGACGCCGGATGCGAAGTGGCCGGATTGGTCGGCGACTTAGCGCTGATGCATTCCCGAGTGCAAAGTCTGCTTCCGCACGTTGTTGTCCTCACGGCCACAAAGTCAAACTCTGTCACTGAAAACGCAGTGAAGGCGCTGAGTGAGTCGAACCCTGACCTACGAGTTGTCGTGCTGAGCGGTATGGACTTGCCTGTCAACTTCTCATCACGGAGAGTTCGAATGGCGGGGGCTTTTGACGTCATCGCCGAAACGCCGAATGATCGCACGATTGCGATCGCGTCACAGACGGCCGAAACCCTGGCCGGCGTACTGCAACACATCGCGGCCACCGGGACGTCTGAAATTCAGCGGCATCCCGACCAGTCACTCGGCATCCGATCGAAGAATCCGTCAACCGACACAGCGATGCATACGACTTCTGTCCGAGTGGAATCCAGAAGTCGGCCTGCGGAAATTGTCGCGATCGCGTCATCGACTGGCGGACCTGAAGCACTGGAAGAATTGCTGACCGGAATCCCAAATTCGTTTGTGCCTCCGATTGTCATCGTGCAACACATCGCCGCCGATTTTTCCGCGAGTCTCGCAGAGCGATTGTCGCGTAAGACGGGCCTGGACGTGCGCGAGGCCTCAAACGAAGCTCAACTTGATTCCGGAATTGTGTGGGTGGCACCTGGCGGTCGGCATCTTGAAGTCAAGTCTCGCGCACTCGGGCATCGGTTGGTATTGAATGACGATGCTCCCGAAAACTCATGTCGCCCGTCTGCCGATGTGCTGTTCCGGTCCGTCGCTCATTCTTTCGGGCCGCACGCCCTGTCGGTCGTGTTGACGGGGCTCGGAAGTGACGGCTGCGCGGGGGCTCGCTGTATCCGAGAGGCCGACGGCTATGTGCTTGCCCAGGACGAAGCCACCAGCCGAGTTTGGAGCATGCCTCGTCACGTGATTGAAGCAGGACTTGCCGACATGGTTGTTGGTTTGCCGGACATGTCGGCCGAGATTATTCGTTGTTGCCGATCGGTTCGGGGCGCAACTCAATGAGCGAACGAAACATCATCGATGACAACTCGTTTCAGTTCTTTCGCGAGCTGATGGAGAAACGCACTTCTAATCGTCTCGATGAAGACAAAATCTATCTCGTTGAAACTCGCCTTAACCCGGTGTCGATGCAGCACGGATTCGAATCCGTCGGTGACATGCTGCATGCGCTGCGAGATGCAAACCGACGTGCTGTGATTGCCGCTCCCGCAATCGAAATTGAAATCGTCGAAGCGATGCTGGTCAATGAGACGTATTTCTTTCGCGATCCGAAGACGTTTGATCTGCTCGAACGAGAATTGCTTCCGGATTGCCTCAAAAACCGAACCGTCAGCCGCCGGCTTCGCATCTGGTCGGCAGCCGCGTCAACGGGTCAGGAAGCCTACAGCGTCGCCATGCTGCTACATGACCGATTTCCCGAAATCGTCGCGAACTGGAGCGTTGATATCTCGGCAAGCGATCTTTCGAGACGATCGCTGGACTACGGTCACGCAGCACTTTACTCCGATGTTGAAGTCGGACGAGGGCTGACGGATTCCATGAAGCGAAATTTTCTGAATTCGGAGTCCAACAAGTGGCGAGTCAAAGATTCTGTCCGTTCGATGGTGTCGTTTACGAATTGCCATCTCGGAGACCGATGTCTGGCGGGCCCGTGGGACATTGTGTTTCTAAGAAATGTGTTGATCTATTTCCCGGATGAAGTACGACGCGACATTCTTCGCCGTATTCACGCCACGCTGGCGCACGATGGGTACTTGATTCTTGGGAACACGGAGTCTATTTACGGGCAGGATGACCTGTTCTCGCGAACGGGTGGAAGCGTTTGCTGCCTGCAGCCGAAGTGAGATTCGTGACGCCCAACGGCCGACTTGCAGTGCCTGTTGTGGCGACGCGGGGCGGGTGTACCGGGGCGGTAGCTGGTTTAACCTCTCCAGCCACTACCGTTCGGCGATTCGCGACAGGCTCATGCCTGTCGACCGTTACTACTACTTGGGCTTTCGTGTGGTCCGCAGTTCCATCAAGTAAAGTCGCCGGAGGCGGAATCAAGTAAGCGGAGCGAAGTCCGTAACGAAGCCGTAACGGAAGCCCGCAGCGAGGGACGAGCGTAGAGGCTGGAGTGGAGAGCGGAGTGCAGGACGCAGTGAGCGACGAGCGTATCGAGCGACACATTCACAACGCCTCCCTCACCTCCCCCGCACCCAGCCCGCGTTTGGACTTCGGCGTCAGCCCGAACTGTGCCAGCAGGGGGGCGATGATCAGGATGCCGATGCAGTCGGCATGGTTTCGGCGTGACATGCAAGGGATGTAGACTGAGTCGTCGATTTGCGGCCGCAGGGACCAGGCTGGGCATCCGTTGCAGGTCAGGCTGTTGCTCTGAGCTTTGTATGGGCCTTTTGCGGGAATGGGTTTTCCCTTGCAACCAAGGAAGCAGAGATGCCATCACGTCAGCAGTTGCCGGGGAAACTATCCATCGGAATCGTGATGGTTTTCATGGCGCATCTCATCCCGCTTCTTCTTCTACTGGTGGTCGCGGGTGGCCATTGGCGGCCACAAAGGTGGCCTGAAATGCTGCTGGCGATTCACGCGTCACTCAGCATTGCCGGTGCCCTGTTATGTCTGACGGGTCGCCGTGCGGTCAAAGGGACAGTTTATCTCTTCATCTCCATTTCCACGAGTACCAGTCCGCTGTTTCTCGCTGTGCTGACCATGCTGATGCGGGTTCCCACCTGGGTGACTGTGGCAGCCTGCCTGTCACCCCTCCCTTCAACGTTCTTCTACATCCTGTTTCTTCGTCGAGTTGCGGAGTATCTGGAAAGGGGAGACCTGCGTAGGCTGGCCGGCAGCATGATGTTCCCCGCCACTTTGAGTTTGATTTTCGCAGTGACTGCCATCGTGCCCTTCGTGAATCTGCTGACAATTCCAATCACGACAATCCTCCTGTTGATCACTTATGCACTTTTCCTTCTGTTGACGTATCGTACATGCTGGGCAGCGATCGCGAAACCGGGACGCCGAACACAGATTCCCGAATCTGCTCCAGGCCGAGCGTCGAAAACGACTACAATGTGACTCGCATGTCCGTCGTGTTTAACTGGCTCAGCGCCATCAAAGTGATTCAATCTCAATTTGCTGCGTGACTCCGGTCTGCGCGACCGGACGCACGAAACTGCTGCCCAGCCCGGTTAGAAAACGTAGCTGGGGCGGGAAGCTGGGTTTCGGCCAGCAGGTATGATCTTCCTTGACGGCAGTACCTTGCGTGTGCTGGCCACAGTGCCGCAGTCTCCGATATCTGAATTCCAGTATTGTTTGATTTGATGTTTCTGGTGGACACTACTATGCACAAAACAAACAATGGCCGAGCATATCGCAACCTGCTGCTGAAATGAGACTTGCGTCCTGGCGTCGTTCACCATTCAACACGTGAATCATAGAAACGGGACCTGAAATCGGCCCTTGATGCTCCCCGCAGCTAAAAAAACGAGAAAAACGGGGCATACTTAAGTAAGGCACTCCGGCTATCCATTTGAGGTGCCGTTGAGTTGACACTTTCCGCGACAGGCTGGTGCGATCACCGTTCACTGGCCTGCTCGCTGGACGCCGGCATCGAATGCTTACCACGGCGTCACGCAGAGCGCCGTACCACATCGTTTCATTTGAGGGAGAACTGTATGACAGAGAAAAGCGGCGTGACCAATAGGGACTCGAAACGTAGACTTATGGTTGATGCGATCGCTCGCCTGATCGCCAGGTCATGGATGAAAAACAATGCCCAACATCAAAGCAACTCCAAATCCGCCAGCACTCATCGCGGGGGCAATTCGCAGCACTCAGGTTCCGACTGAGTTTGAGACGCATCCGTTGATCAAAGGGCGGTTCCTCTACACGCTGCCGGAAAAGCTGCTGGACTTGTTGATCAAGAGGCCTGAACCGAATCGTGGAATTCAAGCTGACAAGTTTGACTCTGGTCTGCTTGAACTCGACCGGGCTCTTGGTCG
>CALDJX010000358.1 GCA_937899075.1 uncultured Planctomyces sp.
CTCTGTCGACGGGCGTCGGAATCGTCGCCGGTCGAGACCGTGCCGAACACTCGTTCGAACAGGTCGCGAGGACGTTCCTGCATGATGCCGGCGACGGTTCCGTCCTGGTTGTAGCTGTGCACGTAGCGGCTGACACGACTTCTGCGGAAGAACGTCCCGCCGACCAGAGTGGGGACCATGCCCGACGGCAGGCCTTTGGGATAATGAGCTTTGCGAATAACCTGATCGATCGACGGTCCGCCAGCTTTGGCTTCGCCGCTGGGAGGTTCGGCAGTGAATGCTCCGGACGCTCCGTCAAAGTGAGCGTTGATGCCCGACTCGTCGCAGCGGACCTGGTCGACGTTCTGCATGATCAGCAGCTTGTTCGCCAGTGGTTTGAGCGGCTCAAGAACTCCGTCGAACCCTTCGGTCTGCAGCGGTGCCGGAATACCCAATCCGAAGAAAACATTGAAAGCTCGTACCGGCGGAGCTGCCGCTTTTGTATCCGGAGCGGCGATCGCCATCTCTTCGAGAAACGGCAGGCCGATCGCGACGGCTCCCAAACCTTTCAGCGTCGTGCGGCGAGTGACTCGTTGGTTGCTCATTGTTCTACTCCGTCGGGGAAATCACCGTGCGGCCATTCTGAACGAGATCGCTCAGAATGATCGCCGTGATAACGTCTTTGTAAGTGCCGCCGGACTGTTGTCCGGCTTGATGAATATCGGCAACCGCCGCAGCATCGGCCGCGCCAAGTGGGCGGCCCAGAGCGAACTGTGTCATTTTCCAGGTGATCGTTTCGCGGATCCGCTCGCTGCCCGCCAGCAGGTTCATCAGCTCTTCCGAGGTCTGATAAGGCACAGATTCCGAAGTGCCCGGGATCAGAATCTGTCCGTCCTCGCGCAGTTCGTTGCCGTGTTCGTCCTTTTCATGAAAGGCTCCGATGCCGTCAAATTTTTCCAGCCCGTAGGCAAGAGGTTCAAATCGAAGATGGCAACCGCGGCACGATTCGTTTGCCAGTCGAGCTTCGGCGATCGCTCGTTGTGTGAGCCCCGGCTTTGTCGGAATCGGAGTCGTGTCCACGCAGGGCGGCGGATCGCGGACGATGCCTCGCATCAGGTCGTGCAGAACAAACAGGCCGCGAGAAACCATCGATGCTTCGTCGCCGCCGACGGTCAGTACGCTGGCCTGAGTCAGCAGTCCGCCACGGCCTTTGACCTTGCTGAGGTCGTAGAACGACGCGTTCGAGGCGTCGCCTTTTGGGTCATTGCCTTTTGCCGGCAGACCGTAGTGCCTGGCCAGTCGCGGAGTGGCGAATGTGGCCTGGTCGTTGAGGAGTGCTGACAGTGGCCGGTTCTTCTCCCACACGACGTGCCGAAAGTAGTCGAGCGTCTCCGTTCGCATGTCTTCAGCAAGTGCCGAGTTCCACTCCGGAAACATCTTCGGGTTCGGACTGAGGTTCTGCAGGCGGCCGAGATTCAGCCAGTCTGAAGCGAACTGCTGAGATCGCTCGACGGCTCGCGGGTCGTCAATCATCCGCTTGATCTGTTGGCCCAGTTCCTCGCCGTGCAGATTGTCGGCGTCGACAACTTTATTAAGCGTTTCATCCGGCGGGCCTCCCCAGATGATGTAGCTCATTCTGGACGCGAGTTCGTGCTGACTGACTGGCCACTCACCGTCGTAATCAGGCTGAGTTTCGATGCGATAAACGAACCTCGGCGATTGAAGCATGGCCTCAATAATAAAGCTGGTCGATTCGCGAAAGTCGCCCCCCGCACTGGCGACGGTGGTAGAGATGCCGCGGTAACTGATGACTTCATGCTCGTTCAGCGGACCTCGCAGCAGCCAGCGGCCGACCTTGTCGATCACGTCACCCATGCTGTTGTCGGTGAGTTTGTTGTTGTTGGAGAAGCGGCGGACAAACTTCAGAACATCCATGCGGCTGACGATGGTTTCGGCTAACCGCGAAAATGCATTCACATGCTTGAGGTCGACATTCAGGTTGTAAGCCGTGTTGCTGAAGCCGTCGGCTCGGATATCGCGAGGCAGTAACTCGCGGGCTTCTTTCGAAATGTCGACACCGACGGCGTCCCGAACCGTGTTGATGTATTCCTGAACGGTGAGCCGTTGGACGAGCGTCTCACGATCCAGCCCGCCGTGTGCGTAAACCGCCGGATCGATCGTGTCGAGTGACCAGGTCGCACCCTCGTCGATCCATTTTTTCAGTAAAGCTTTTTCGGTAGCGGACAGCGGGTCTCGCTTTTTGGGCATGTCATCGGATTCGACCATCTGCCACAGGAGGCTGTCGTCGGACTTTCCGGGGATGAATGCTTTGCCGTTTTCGCCGCCCGCAATGGCGAGTGATTTCCTGGAGAGGTCCAGCAGGCCCTGCTTCGATGCCGAGTCGTGACATTCCAGGCAATGGTTGGCGAACATCGGCGCGATCTTTGCCTCGAACAGAATTTGCCCGGGAGTTGTGCTGGCCAGAGACTCGACCGACGACGTTCCGTCCGGACCGGCCGCATAGTTTTGGGCGACTTCCTTCGACGTCAGATCGCGGCTGTAAACGGCGACGAGATGCAGCGTGCCCTGCCACGGTCGATCGCCCGACAGTTCGTTGGCCAGTGCAAGTTCAAAGGAGCCATCCCAGTTGGAAGGCAGGCCGCCCGGTTTGCCTGTCGCGACCGACTTGCTGTTTACGAAGAGTTGAGCCTGGCCGTCTTTCGCAAACGCATAAACGAGGTGAGTCAGTTTCGTATCGGCGGTCCGGCCTTTCGACGCGACGGCCGGAATGCCGTTTGTGCTGGTACGAGTTGTTCGAAGCCGGACTTCGTACTTGTCGCCGTCCTGCCCGAGTGTGAAGTTTCGTTCGTTGCTGTTCTTCGAAACGGTGACGATCCTCGCCGGGCCAGACTGTTTGGTATTCGCCGGCTGAATCCATGCTTCGATCGTTAAGGCTCCCGAGCGACGCACCGAGTCGATCAACTTCTTTGCGGGCTTGCTTGAGTGAATGGTCGTCTTGCCGCTGACTTCCAGCTTGCCCTCTGACCGCCGCACGGCTTTCGGATCAGAGATGCTCAGGTTGATCGGCTCGCCGACTCCCGAACGATCATGAATGACGGCACCGCTGGACGAGGCGAAGTCGTAAAGCACCTGCAGCCCGCTTTGCACCCTCGAGTTCTGACCTGCCAACGTTTTGTCCTGCCCAAACGTTGTCACGCCGAAGCTCGACGGAAAGTTTCCCGGCAACAAAACAAGGAGAAATAACACGAAAAAGGCGACGATGGTCGCGCGGCAGTTGTCGTTCATGCTTGGTCTCGTACGGCGTCGCAGAGCAGAATCGTTCGACGCTGCTTCGAGACTCCGACCGCAGTCGCAGAGTTTTGAAACAGAGTCAGGCATCAATGTGAACGAGCCAGCATAACGTCAAAGCCTGTCCGACTGTCAGCCAGCCGGCCACGGTCGATTGTTGCGGACGTACTTTTCACCATCGAAGCTGGAGAAGAACTCAGCGACGAGCGGGTGGTGGATCTCTGCCAGGTCGGAATCAGGCATCAGATTCTGGCCGGCGGCGTAAGTGACGGATGGCGATCCGTGAACCAGGACGTGATGCCACGGTTGATCGCGGTCCGGTTGACTCTGGTTTTTCTGGTACCACGCTTCGTCGGCTCGGCAGGATTCGTCAACAGCGACGACGACTCCGCGATAGCCGTAGCGGCGATGTTGAACCAGCGTTCCGACTTCGAAACGCTGGCTGTCCTGGGAATCGTTCAGAGCAATCATCAAATGTCCCGCTTTGGTTGGACGCTACTCGCCCATCGGATCGGCACCGGACTGACCCGACAGGTCGGCGAGGTACTCTGCTGAGGAAACTCGCTTGAGTTCTGCTTTTGCTTTTTCAAGTCGAGCGGCGATGTCGAGCTCCGTGGCATCGCGGCGGGAATCAGGGCGATCATCAAACGTGGACAGCGTATTGACATGCCGCGTCCACAGGGCGATGTCTCGACGCTGCTGCGTTTCGAGTCTCGCTTTGTACCAGTCAGATGCCAGCATTGAATCAAGCGTGAACAACGTCCGAATTTCCGGAGCGTCCAGACCGAGACCTTCGAACTCGCCGTGCACCATGATGTGCAGCAGCGCTTTCAACGGCGGGCAGGCCTGGTCGATCGAGCCGTCCTGGAAGTAATCCTTTGCGACTCGGCTGTGAGCTTCGGTGATGTACTTAACTCCGTCGGCGAAGGCGTCCAGGCTCTGAGTCTCGGGCTTGAGGATCGCTTCGTCGAACACCTTGTTCGGGTTGTCAAAGACTCGCCCGGCGTAGTGGCGGATAAATCGCGACGTGATGCGGTATCCCAACCGGCTGGCCGGAATGGTTTCTCCGTTGTGCTCGAAATCCTGAATCTGCTCCATCAGCTTGTGCTTGATCATGTGCTCCGGTTGACGTTCTTCCGGGCTGAGCCGGCACCAGATTTCCGGAATGAGCAGGCTGATGTCGTGATCGACCTGAATGTTCGGACCGATGTGGCCGGCCGGTGTCGAGAAGCCCGCCAGTTCGGTCAGCAGATAACTGACCAGAGCGTTGTTGAGATCGGTAATCGGCAGCACCGCGTTGAACGGTCCTTTGGTGAGTGCACCTTCGCTGCCCGCTCCGGTCGTCGATGGGCTTTTGCCGGTCAGCGAGCAGACAAAGTCCATGAACAGTTCGGGCAGTTCCTGGTAATGGATCGGGTTGTAAACGGCGAGCGGCCGAATTCCCTTCGCGTAGTCTGGCGGGTTGTTACGACGACCGAACAGGACGGCGTGAACCGGGATGTGAACCGGTTCGTCTTTCGGGACGGCTCGGTAAAGTCGCACGCCCATCTGTGCGACGTGATTCGGCATTGCGTCGATCATGTCGGGACGATTCTGGAGGTACCGCGGATTCTTACTCGGCAGGCCATCGATCATGCGAGGCGTCGCTGAGCAAACCACATAGCCGTGCTCGGAATCCTGCATGTCGCGCATGAGTTGCTGCATGGGCTCGGTGAATTTGCTCAGGTCGACAGCGTGATCGCAGATTTCGTTGACCTGTGCCTGTGAAAGCGGTTCGAAGTTGACAATGAAGTTGTCATCCCGCGCGAGGTCCGATTCGCATTGCTTATCAAGGCCTCGATGAACGGCGTCGTCCGGCCGCTGAAAGAGACGGAACTCGCAGTTCTCGACAAACTTGTAGCTGTTGGCTGGTGCCGTCACTTTGCCAATGCGATTGAGTTTTCGGCCGGGCACGACGACCGAGACGCTGATGTCGTCTTCCGTCTGAATTTTCTCAGCGGCCGCGAAGTCCTGGCGGAGTTTGTAGGTCCGCCAACTGTTCTCACCGACAAAGCCGACTCGCAGGTAATCACCGACAAGCTTACGGCCGTTGTACTTGAGTTCGTGTCCCGGCGAGCCGTTGACAATGTCGACGGTAAACTGGTCTCGCCAGTTAGTGTCGGCGTTGCCGCGGTGGAAGCGCTTGATGATAAAGACGAGCGCGTAGATGTAGCCGGGAAGTGACCTCAGCCAGTCGTTGTACTCTTCCGTGTAGTCGACCGACGGAGTCAGAAGTTTGATCACGCTGCCGAGAGATCGGTTGGCGGCGAGAACTTTCCGAGTCGGTTTTTCTGAGTAGTCGGGTTTAACCGGGCCGTCCAGTCGCCAGCGATCAGAATAGTTCTTGTCGAAGATTGCCTGAACAAGGTCGAGGTCACGTTCGACGTCAGCGACGAAGATTGGTCCATAAAGAACGTAATCAACGACCGACTTGCTGATTTCACTTTTCCCGCCGCCGCTGACGGTGCACGGTTTGTGGCAGAAGACGCCTTCGAAGAGCGTTCCGATCAGTCGCCATGTTGGTGCCGCCGGGTGTTTCTTCAAACGGAACCGATAGCCGGAAGGCAGCATGTAGACTTCGTCCGGCTGCAGCGGAATAAATTGCTCACCGGCGTCGTTCGTCCAGGTGATCTTCTGACCGTGAACGGTCGCTCGTGAGTTTTCGGGGATGTAGACGAGGTTTGGGAACTTACGGTCCCGCGCATACCCGGCTTTGTAAACTTTGAGCCATTCGTCACCCAGATCGCTGACGACGTCGGCGAATGTTCGTTCATTGTGGCGGCGGTTTTCCGCGTTGAAATCGTCTCCCAGGTTCACACTGGCAAAGGCGATGGCTCCACCGGCGTGTTCTTCTTCGACGCCGCCGAACAGGTTCGCCGCATAGCTGATCTGAGTTTTGACTTCTTTCTTACAGTAGCCAAAGTAGTTGTCCGCGATCAGCGTGACGATCACGCCTTCCGCCGTGCGGCACGTTAGTTTGAAGGGTATACCGCCGTTGTAGAATTCGTCTTCCGACTTCCAGCACATACCGTCTTCGCGCTGACGTTCGGTCGCATCGTCGTAGTGCGGAAGCCCGACGTCCTTCTTTCGCAAAGTGAGCAGATGCGGAGCGAGGATCACGCAACCGGTGTGGCCGGTCCAGTGGTCAATGTCCAGGCCAGCGTCGTTCGTTGGCAGGAACGGATCGCCGGCGTTGCCGAAGATCGACTCGACAAAGTCAAGATTACTGACGAGCGAACCGGGAGCGAAGAATCGGATCTCCATCCGTTTTTCTTCGCAGACTCCACGTACTTCTGGACAAACGAGCGGTCGCAACAGCAGCGAAACAAACGCTCGTGCTGGCCTTGGACCCGTCGCGGTGAAAGGCAGTTCAAGAACGTCGTCCGGCGCATCGAACGCTGCTTTGAACAACGCGGCAAAAGTAACCTGAGGAACGCCTCGCTTGTCACGAGGGATCGGCAGTCCTCCTTCGGTAACGTGAAACGTGCCGCTGGTCGTTCGTCGGTCGTGCAGCGGATTATGCAGGACGCCG
>CALDJX010000359.1 GCA_937899075.1 uncultured Planctomyces sp.
CCCATGCTTTATTTACAAAATTGCCTTCAGCGACGAAGAATCGTGTTGCTTCAACGTCATCCAATCGCCCGGCTACGAACTCCGCGGTGGATACAGAACCTGCTGAACTCATCATGCCGCTCAGACCAAACACAGGCCCAAACAACACGGCCTGAATGATGGCCAGCGATGCCAGATTTCTGAGCAGCGACCTTTGCTCTGTGAGTGTCTTGCGGAGAAATCCGACGACGCCCGTTCCCGCAATCAGCATTGCAGCGACGACGAAAAATCGAGACTCAAGCAAGTCCGCTGCCGCAATCGTTTCGTCGATTTCGTACGCCTTGAAGTATCCAAGAAATGTCAGGACGATCAGCACCAGCATGATCGGGACTGCACAAATCATTCGGCGAAACGCCGGAGTGTGGAGTTGCGTGTGTGGCAGGTTTCGCAGGCGTCGCGTCAGCCAGGCCACGATTACGATACCGCAGAGGCTGTATCCGAGGCCGACCCAGAAAACGCCTGCCTGAGTGGCACGCATCGATGCCAACATAAATACCAGACACGGAACCCCGACAATTACGGCGACGAGGGTCCAGAAGTAAATTCGCATGTACCGTCGAAACTGCCTGACGTTCGCCAGGTCGACAGACACCGACGATGAAAATCGAAGACGCGAGACGCCGTACACCAGCAGCATGACGGCCGTCAGTACGAAGCCCCAGAACGGGACAGCTCCCAGCAGACTCATCCGGAATTGCCAGTTCTCAATTTGAGAAGCCAGCAGTCGCTGTTCCCGCTCGGCCAGAGCAATTCCCGTGGCTGCGGCAGGCGCTTCTGCGCTGGTTCCTTCAGCCGCCGAAAACCGAATCACATTGGCTTCTTCGAGATCGTCGTTCGGTCGCTCTGACTGAACGGTGACAAAATCCGATCGTGGCTGAGTCACAAACTGGTAGCGAGGTTTAAGAATCTCTTCCTGAACCAGGAAATACATTTCTTCCAGGCCCGGTCGCGAGTCGTTCATCGCGAACACGGCTTCGTCGACGGCGGCCAAGCTGAGAGCCGCCGCAACCGGATCACCATTCTTCGAGGTGACGAGAAACTTAATCAATGCCTTCTCCGCCGGCTTGTACGTTTCGGCGTCGAGCGTTGCTTCGATCTGCAACTGGTCGGCTCGGTGAACCTGAATCAGTTTCGTGTCACGGACGATTTCGCCGTCTTCAAGAATGGCGTACGCCTGCAGCTGAATACTGCCTGCCAGGTCGGTCGGCAAATCAAACGCGTGTGAACCCGTACGGTCTGAAAGTTCAATCGATGTCGACGTCACCGTTCGGCCATTTCGTACAGCGTCGACAAACACTCGTCGAGCACGCGATGCCGACAGCACGGTCAGGTTCGCGGTTTCTCCCTGACGATAAACAGCTCGATCAGTTCGCAGCAGCAGCCCGTCCAGCCGCTGGTCGACTCGCAGCTGACGAACCGCTCGACTTTCGGCACCGGTGACCGGATCGCGAGCGGTCAGCGTCAGCTTCATATCGGTTCGGGTTGGCGTGAGCTTCAGCTTGCCGATGCCCACTTCGTTCGTTTCGATCTTCACTCCGCGTCCCGTTTCAACGACGGCCGGCAACGGCGATCCGTCCGGGCGAGTCGTCACGACATAAATTCGGTTCTCGACGTTCTGAACCAGCTCGCCGCTTTCGGGGAACACTTCAATTCGAATGGGCGAATCCGTGACGATGACCTTCAACGATTGCTGCTGAGTTTCTCCCGTCGCGTCTGTGACTTCGGCAACCAGCCGGACGAATGCGTCGCCCTTATTCAGAGGCTGCCCGACAAACGCTTCCTTGAGCGAGAGCTGCGCCGAAAACCGACCGTCGGCGTCGGTCGTTCCCTGGATCGTCCGGAACGTTCGAAACTTTTCGATGAACTCGTCGGCGCGGATCGTCACTGCGGCGCCGGGAACGGGTTTGCCAAACGTGTAGTTCGAATCGAGCGTCAGGTCGACGATGTCTCGCGGAGCGTAGAACCCGCGATCGGCGGCAAGTCCCACTTTGAATTTCGGCAGGACATAACGTTCGACCGAGACGTTGCGTTCGGAGGTCGTGTCGCCAATCGTCACGGCGATCGTGTAGCTGCCCTCGTTCACCTGGGATGCCAGTTTGAAATCCGCAGCCGCGATGCCGAATTCAGTCGTCGTCGCTGATTTGCCAAACACCTTGTTGCCTTTGGCGTCGCGAACCGCGAACGCGATTGATCGTCCCGTCGCTGGCTGCAGCGTGTCCGTGTCCAGCGACAAGGCTCGCATGTGGATGATCTGGCCGGGCTGGTATTTCGGTTTGTCAGAACTCAGCATCGTGCGAAATGACCGGGTCACGGAAACTGTCTGTCGAGCTTCCGCTTCGCCGGTGCTGCCACTGACGTTTGCCTGCCACTGGTAGTCGCCGTCCGGCATGTCGGCTTCCAGTTCGGCGGTGAGATCAGCGATTCCGTCGGAATTGGTCGTTGCCGTGACCAGCTCTTTTTCCATGTCGGCACCGATCATCGACAGTCGAACCTGCGCGCCGGACACCGGTCTCTGATTACGAGCGTCACGCACGAGAACTCTGACGGAAGCAGGCTCGCCCGGTAGAACGCGGCCGCGACTGAAGAGGTGAACTTCGGTCGGATCCGCCTGCGCCGTGTTGATCATCCAGGAACGTCCGCCGATGGCCATCGAGCAGACAACCAGAATCGACGCGGCGATTGTCCAGAATCGTCGACCGAACAACCACGGCCAGTCACGCTCGTGTTGCACTCCGGCAACGCTGCTCTGGACGGCGTCGTTGATGGCCGCGATGAATGATTCGTCATCTCCGGATGTACCCGTTCTTGCGTATTCACGGAGCATTCCGTCCATCGCGAGGTTGTCTGATTCAGTCGACTTTGAAGGTTGGTCGTTATTCTCATTGGTCATGGAATTCTCCACGTGGATTGAGTGATGACTTGCGAAGAAAACTCAGGCTTGGATTGAGTTCGTGATGCAATCGGCAAGTGAAACGCGTGCTCGCTGCAGCCGTTTGCGAATCGCGGCTTCGTCGGCTCCGACGCGTTCGGCGACCTCGGCCCCGCTGAGACGTTGCAGATAAAACAGGTTGACCGCCTGACTCAGCAGTTCAGGAAGTTTTCCGAGGCAGTTGTGCATCGCCGCAAAGACTGATTGATCGGTTTCAGCTTCGCGTTGATCCCAGACCTGATGTTGCTGCTCGATTGCTTCGAGCACATCGCCTGCCAATAGAAGAGGCTTACTCGCTCGCGAGTACTCACGACATTTGTTGCGAACGATTCCGCGAACCCAGGCACCAAAGTCCTTGCTCATATCGAAATCGTCGAGCCGTTCCCAGGCAACCAGAAACGAATCCTGCACAATGTCTCGTGCGACGTCTTCATCTCCGGAAACGGAGATTGCATACCCAAGAATCCGCCGATGATGCCGCCGGACAAGAATCTCGAACGCTTTATAAGGTCGGTCAGGCACGATATTCATCCCACTGTTCAACGCCGCCGCACCGCCGAAACACGTCGAGGAGTACCCCGGCGCAAGCAATGCGCGCAGTCGCACAGAAAATCGCGAAATAGAAGTGTTGATCGCCCATCATTCCGACTGTCTGCCGAGACGACGGTCAGCTTTCAACTAACACCAGAAGATATTGATGTCAGAGCGAGATTTGTGACATCGATTCCGGAGAAAACACGATTCAGGTGCTTGAGTCCCCGGAACTTTGTCTCAAGTATTCGGAATCAGATCGTGCGTGAGCTGAGTGTTTCAGCCGAGATTGCAACAGACTGATGCGGCACGTAATCGAAGCACGTGTGGCGTCGAATCAACAAATCCACTTGGAACTTGGTCTAGCCTGGAACTTCGCCGGTAAGGCCCGACTTAGTGTGATGTTTGTCGGGCTTCGTCGTCTTGCGTAGGATCAGGTGTATACATTAATTATGCCTTCAGGACACCAGCAGAAACCGGGGATTTCACCAGAAACGTGTCCCGTTGCGAGTCCGTCCAAAGCCTGGAACTGTATG
>CALDJX010000360.1 GCA_937899075.1 uncultured Planctomyces sp.
CATTTTGCATATGTCATTTTCCCCCAACGACTTATAGAGATCTACGTGCCATTCGACACGCCCTCATGAGTTTGTTTGAACGGAAACTGTTTCGCTCCGAGATCTCGGTCATTTTCGCAGATTCATCAATGCACGCCTGCCGGCGCTTCGACCGCGTAGCCTGACAGCAATTCGAGGTCGTTTGTTTGTTAAGGGCGGTCGATGTGAGAAATCCGCCTGGAAGTGTACAGTGTGCGCTTGCGTGAAACCTGTGAACTCGCCTTCCTTCGAAATCTTGCTCAGTTGTAAATGATGAAACCAAGCCTGTTGCGTGCGTTCGGTCTGCTCTTACTCTTTATAGTTCTGGAAGCTTCCACCATTCGGGCAATGGCGGAGTCCCATAACCCTGGCGCGGAGCGCCTGCCTCATACGGATCCTGGAAACCTGGGAGAGTGGCAGCTGCAGGATGCGTTTAGCGATGAGTTCAACGTCGATACCCTTTCAAGTATTTGGCATGTCCAGGGCAAGGATGATGGGCAAGGTGCATATTACAACGCGAACAAAGGAAGAAATTCGCAGTTCATCCCAGAAGCGATCTCCCCAAGCGAAGGAATACTCAGGATCAAGTCCGACTGGAATCCGGGCTTCGCATTCGCCACGGGATATGGAGTTCCTCCGATCACCACCGGCGCGCTGATCAGCAAAGAGCTCCTGAAATACGGCTATATGGAAATCAGATGTCGTGTCGGAAAGAGCCCGATGTCCGGCGCATTCTGGGCCGTAGGCAATGGCGTTGGCGATGGCCATCGTGGAGAGCTGGACGTATTTGAACACGTCGGACAAAGCTGGGACGCTCAGAAGGACAACGCGGATATCTCGACGACCATGCAGATGTCGATTCACAACTGGGATCGATCGATCAATGAAAATCTTGTCAATCGAAGGCACTGGACCCAGAAGCACTCACTGGGGTTTGACGTCACAGATGGGATGCATGTCTACGCGGCTGACTGGACGGAAGACTACATCAAGTTCTATGTCGACGGAACTTTGGTCCGTACGTTGAGTAAGGAAGAAGCTGACGGCATCAAACTGAACGGACTCGGCGGTTGGGTCATCGACAATGCACAGCGAGTGTGGATTGATTGTGAGCTATTTGATTGGGAGGGCCGTGTGTCTGAGCTGAAGGCTGACATGTTTGGCGACGAGGCCGTCTTTGAAGTGGACTATGTTCGTGTTTGGAAACGGGGACCTGGAGGCAAGCACAATCAGGCCGAGCAGGGAGCAAACCTGGTGACCAACGGGAACTTTGCGACGAATCTGGATGGATGGAAGACACAGGGACTGGTTGCCATTCAGGATGTTTCCAAATGGAAGTATTGGAAAGACAACAATCCTTCTCTGGACCCCAACACAATGCAGATTGGTGCGGGCGGAACTGGAGCTGCGAGCCAAGTGATTTCGGTCGAACCGAAGACCAAGTACATCCTGACTGCGTATCTTCGGACCCCAGCCACCACGGGAACATTGGAGCCTTCCAACCTCAGAGTGAAACCGGTGGTCTTTCATGAAGGATGGATGGGCGTCGAGGACTATGGAGGATCCCGGCTCACTCGCAAGTTCTTTCACAATTGGTTTCAGTCGTACAGCATCGAATTCACGACCGGTCGCGATGACAAAACGGCGACGATATTCTTCAACAATTCAGAGACGCAGCGAGGCGGGCTCATGCATGTTGACGAAGTCACCGTCGTGAAGATGAACGATCTTCGCCTTGGGAGCGTCCCCGACCTACCTGCTGGAAAGACCGAGTAAACCAGCCGATCAACTTGAATGAGTTTGATAAACATTGCAACTCGCTAACGCGATGCAGGGCGCACAACTCTTGCCCGTCCGTCTTCGAACGATCTGCCGCAGCAAGAGCTGCACCGTCCAGCGAACTTCTGCCATCTTTCGGCTTTGACATTACACTACAGCGGATCCAGTTCCATCAGGAATGCCTGCCGCCAAGTCTGCTCGGCCAACATCAGCGTACAATCCGAGCCGCCGAACAGGTTGAGATATTGTCGACGGTCCGCGAGAAACTCTCCATGACACGCCCTCCTGTGTGACGTGGACTGGAGCCGTTTCATGCCGAGGTCGCGGTCACTTTTGCCGCTCCGTTTAGGCAGACCGATTGTCGTTTCGACTGCACGCTCATTGGCAGCCTTCCTCCCCTTGGATGGTTCACTCTTCCGCAATTGCCCTCGCCTGGTAGTTCACTCAAAAGAAAACATTTGGCATACTCGCTTCTCATTGAGTGCCATTTTCGTAAAGGGGACTTGCATCCCATAAATTCACGCCCATGTTGGGCGTACACAATGCAAAGAATTGTGCATTACGCCGAATTGCCAAATGAATGCGTTCTTGAACCGCAGCAACCCATTGTGCAACCCATAGCAGAGAGGCAAGGTTCCTCGACGGCCGGTCCGGTCGGCCACGAATTCGTTCAAATTCGTGGTCGCACTGAATTCGTGGGGGATTATTGGCCACAATGCCGAAAGTCTTGATGCAGTGACCGCACTTGCCAGCCGGGGAAACTGATCACGTAAGAACAAAATGTCTCGCTCACATCTAAATGATGTTGACAGCGTTGAGAGAAAGGCACTGCTGATCAAATAGCTCTCAAATCCTCGGCTACACTGGCGGAAATGGTAATTGCCGAATCTTGTTTTTGGAATGTTCGAAACATCTTCGGTAAATCTCCTGCAAAGCGGAATATCACCACAGACCAGTTTATTTCGCAGGAAGAATGATGGAACGCGAAGAAAAACAAACAGAAACTGCAGCGGAAAGAGAGCAGCGGTACAACGAATTTGTTGGCCTGCTGGCTCGGCATGACCAGTCGATTCGACGGTTTGTGCGGTTGCTGCTGCCTTCGCGGGATGGTGTCGATGACGTCATGCAGGAAACCGCGCTGGAGTGCTGGAAGAAGTTTGCCGACTTCACGCCGGATGCCCCGGAGAAGACTGTTGAAGAATTCATTCGCTGGGCGTGCGTGGTTGCTCGGTACAAAGCTCTGAGCTGGCAGCGGGACAAAGGCAGAGATCGTTTGGTATTTCGCGAAAATGTGATCGAATTGCTGTCCGTGGCCGCGATGTCGGATCTTGATGTGCGTGAACTGGAACGGCAAGCAGTGGAAGTCTGTCTGAGCAAGATGCAGGACGATCAGCGAAGGCTTGTGCTGAGTGTCTATGCGCCAGGTCAGTCAATCGCCTTGATTGCGGCAGAAACTGGTGAGCAGGCTCGGCGGCTCTACAGCAGGCTCAACGCCCTTCGAAAGCTGTTGCTCGACTGCGTTCGACAACAACTTGCCGAGGAGTTGGGAAATGGGTGACGATCTTCGCGGCTTGATGTTTCAGTTGATCGATGGCACGATTTCATCCGAGGACTTCAAACGCCTCCAGGACGCCATCGAAAGTAGTGACGACGTTCGAAAGGAATATCTGCGTATTGTGAATCTTGGCGGATCGCTGACGGAAATCGCCAATGAGCCGAACGCGCTAGCTGCGAGCCCGGAGCGTGACGCCCCCACGAATTCAGGCCGACCACGAATTAGCATCGACACATTCGCGGTCGACCTGAATTCGTGGGGAAAAACTGTTGCAGCAAGCAACGCGAATGCGAGTGGGCTCGCAGCTAGCGCGTTCGGCTCAGGGGGTGATTTACGCCGTTGGGACCTGCGATCGCCGGGATTACTCATTGCTGCGGCAGCGGTATTGATGTTTGTCAGCGGCATTGGCTTTTGGTTCGGTCAACAAAACGAATCGCGTCCAATTGATGTTGCCACCGGCGGCGATGGCGACGCTCGCGAAATCTCTGAACCTCAAATTGCCGGCCATGCCACTCTGCGCCGTGTCGTGGATCTGCGATGGTCGAAAGATGCTGCGGCCTACCACGAAGGCGATGTGCTGCCGGATGGCTTGTTTCAGTTCGAAGCCGGCGTCGCAGAAATCGATTTCTTCTGCGGGGCCTCGTTGATCGTGGAAGGACCGGCGAAGCTGGATGTGAAATCAGACTGGTCAGTACGTATGCTTGAAGGACGTTTGCGAGCCAACGTACCTCCGGCGGCTCGCGGCTTCAAAGTGCTGGCGGCCGATGCTGAAGTGATCGACCTTGGGACAGAGTTCGCTTTGGAAGTGCAAGCTGATAACGCTCGAATTGAAGTCATTGATGGCGAAGTTGAACTTCGCGGCGGCACGCATAACGGTGACCACTTGCTGACCGGCCAGAAACAGTGGCTGAAGGGCGGGCAGGACAACGCCGTTTCGCTGCAATCCCTGAGCACCATTGATGACGTCCAGCGACGCTGCAACGATGCTCAGGCCGAACGCTTTGCTCAATGGAAGGCTGCTTCGCTGCGGCTGCGAGTTGACCAGCGTTTGATCGCGTATTACCCGATTGCGGAAACTCAGTTCGAACGAACAGTTCGCAACTCAGCGGCGTCCGGCGGCAATTTTGATGGACAGTTGGTGGGACCTGTGAATCGCACAACCGGCCGCTTTGGTGTTGAATCTTCCGGCCTGGAATTCGATCGTCCCGGTGCACGCCTTCGCACTCGCATTGACGGGGAATTCGAGGCGTTCACTTTTGCCTGCTGGGTGCAAATCGATAGTCTCGATCACCGTTACAATGCTCTGTTCATGGGGGATGGCTATGAAAATGGCGAACCCCACTGGCAGATTCGCGACGACGGCTGCCTGATGTTTTCCGTGATGGTGGATGACACTCAGGACGTCCGGCATTTCAACGGGATCGATCAGCAGGTTGTGCGCGATGCGGGTCTGCACCGCGTCTATTACACAGAACCGATCTGGGATGTTGCAAAAAGTGGCCAGTGGTTTCACCTTGCTGCCGTGTATGACCCAAACGGCCGAACTGTTAGGCAATACGTCAACGGCGACCAGGTCAGCCGCGAAGAAATCATCGAGAAGTTTCACATCAAATCGCTTCGCATCGGTGCGGCCGAAATCGGTAACTGGGGACAACCTTTCCGTCAGACGCCATGGTTTTCTGTTCGCAACCTGAACGGAACGATTGATGAACTGGCCATCTTTAACGCCACACTCACGAGCGAAGAAATTCATGCTTTGTACGAACAGGGGAAGCCACTTGGTTACTAAAGATTTTACTCATGCAATCACAAGAATTGCCTTCATCATTTCGCCTCGTTTGCTGGCGGGACTTGCCACGTTGCCAATGATCTGGAACGCTGCGGCAGCTGATCCTGTTCCGCTCTGGACTGAGAAAAACAGCGATGAAGCGGCATGGCGGCTCGTTGCAGAACACTCCGATGAATTCGAAGGTATTGAAGTCGATCGAAAGAAATGGAACATCGACAGCGAGGACTTCGGCGTTTGGAGCTGGGAGCCGGAAAATGTGTCGCAGAAAGATGGCTCTATTCACCTGCAAATGGTTCACGAAGAACATCAGCGCGGGAAGCAGACGTTGTACTACACGTCAGGGATGGCGCGCAATGACAGGACGATCACTTACGGTTACTTTGAAGCTCGAGTCAAAGGCTGCTCGCGATATCCCGGTGCATCACCGTCGTTCTGGTTGTACAGCATCGGGCCGAACAATCGTTTCCAGGCAAAGGACGGTGAAACCGTTGCCTACTCGGAAATCGACGTGATCGAGTTGCAGCAAAGTGAGTTTGATTTCGAGACGAAGAAGCACTTCCCTGTCACTCGCATCGACTGCAATCTGCACACGACACTCATCAGGGATGGTAAGCGGGAATGGGTCAGGCCCAACAACCGTCCTGATCTTTGCCAGAACCACTACGACGCAGAATGGGATCCTCGTGAGGATTATCACGTCTACGGAGTTCAGAATTCCAAAGACTGGATCATCTGGTACATCGACGGAAATGAAGTCGCCCGGAAGCCGAATCTGTACTGGCACCTTCCCATGCATGTCACGCTGTCGCTGGGGCTGCGTTATCCCTTTGTGGCGTACAGGAATTCCGAACGTCTTCCAGTTCCTGAAAAAACAACTGGCGACGGATTTCCAACGGCGATGTCGGTCGACTATGTCCGCGTTTGGCAACGCCCGGAAGATGCGATGGGGACCGTCTCCGGAAAGAAGACTGCGACAGACTGGACGAGAGAGGAGTACATCACAAAAGAGAAAGCCAACTGGACGAAGAACAACTGGACGTGGAATCAGGCCAAGGTTGAAGCGAACTTCGCTGAGATTGATACGAACAAAGACGGTCTTGCATCAGGCAAAGAGCGACAGACCTGGTTTGCATTGAAGGCCGCAAACAAATGACAATCAACTCATAGTCAGGATTTCAATACCCCACGAATTTGAAGAGCAGTTATTCATTGAACGAGAGAACCAGATAATGCTTCAAACATTCACCCAATTGCAATTCTTGCGCGTGATCTCGTTTGTGTTGCTTGTCTCGGCAGCGCGATCCTGTGCTGCCGACATTGACTTCCAGCGCGACATCGCGCCGATTTTGGAAGAGCGTTGCTGGAGCTGCCACGGCGAAGGCGCACAGGAGTCAGAACTGCGGCTCGACCGTCGTCCGAATATGCTTCGTGGTGGCAATTCGGGTTTGTCGGCCGTCGTGCCAGGCAATCCAGAAAAGAGCTACCTGATCGAATTGATCAACCATGTCGACAAAGATCGCTTCATGCCGCCGGATGAAGAGAAGCTGCCACCGAACGAGATCGACTTGCTGACTCGCTGGATCAAAGAAGGCGCGAATTGGCCGGGACAGATGGATGCAGTCCTGGAAGAGAAGTCTGATCACTGGGCGTTTCAGCCAGTGGTCAGACCAGCAGTGCCACGTGATTGGGGCTTCCAGCCGCAGTCGAACGCGAGTGAGCTTCAGGGACGGCGGCTGGAAGCCCCCGTCACGAGTCCCATCGACGCATTTCTGCTCGATCGCCTTGCCAGGGACAGGCTGGCGTACTCCAAACCGGCTGATTCAACGTCGCTCATTCGGCGAGTCTCCATCGTTCTGACCGGACTGATGCCGACTCCGGAAGAAACAAGTGAATTTGTCACGGCATTCGAAGCAAACGAGGACAAAGCCTACGAAGCTCTCGTCGATCGTCTGCTGGCTTCACCGCACTTCGGAGAACGCTGGGCTCAGCATTGGCTGGACGTCATTCGTTGGGCGGAAACCAACGGATCCGAAGCCAACCTGTATCGCAAAAATGCCTGGATCTATCGCGACTATATCGTGCGGGCTTTCAACGAAGACAAACCGTACGACCAATTCGTCCGCGAACAGATCGCCGGCGATACCATGGGATCGGGCGAAGCCACTGGGTTCCTTGTGGCTGGCCCGCACGTGCCCGCAGCGACGGTTGGCCGCGAACCATCCGCGATCCGGCAGGCACGAGCTGATCGCCTGGATGAAGTCCTGCAAACGGTGGGTGCGTCAGTCATGGGAATTACGATCGGCTGTGCCCGCTGCCACAATCACAAATTCGATCCGATTTCGATCAAGGATTATTACTCAATGACGGGTGTCTTTCAAGACGTCGAATTCGGTGGTCGCTTCCCAGAGTTTTCGCACGAACATCCACGAAAGAAACGCGGCGGCGAACTCTGGGCTGAGATCGCGGAGCAGCGTCGTGTCCTGCGGGCAACCGGCGGCTGGGAAGAAGACTGGGGCGCGTTTCGCGAACTGCACTTCAATGCGATTGCCACGAAGGCCGTGCGGATTCGCTTCAAGATGGCCAACGTCGGGCTGGATGAACTGG
>CALDJX010000361.1 GCA_937899075.1 uncultured Planctomyces sp.
GACCGGATTCGCCAGTCACGTTGTCCCAGTTGCTGCCGGCGTGCATGGTCGCTCGGACTGTGGGATTTCCAAACGGGTCGTTGGCGATTCTGTCGGGCCGACGAATCCAGCGACGCAGCGCGGTGAAGTCAGCAGCGTTCTCTTTCGCGAAACCAACCTGAGCGGGCTGCAGCTTGGCCAGTGCCGCGGCAATGGCGTCAACGATTTTCAGTTTGACGAGCGGCACATAATCAGGATCGATGTCCGTCCCCAGGCACGCCATCGACGCGGGAGCCGAGTGAGTATGCGTCGCTGAAATCAACAGACGGTTCATCGGCACGCCCGTTCGTTTTTCTGCCAACTGCTTCACTTCGTCGAGCAGCGGCCGAGGCAACATGCAGCTATCAACGACGACGATCACCAGCTTCGTCGTACCGTCAGAGAGGGCGAGGGCTCGCGCATTCAACCGAGTCTTGACCTCGCCCACGCTGCGACTGACAAGCCCCCCATTCACGATGGCGGGTAACTTCGTTGGAGTGACGTCGACGATGGCGGCCCCCGCCTGAAACTCGGCGCCGGCATCGGCTGGTCCGAAGATTGTTAGAGCGAGAAGCACGATCGTTGCCCCTGCGAGCGACGACGGGCGAATATTTCTCAAGCTGATTAAAACGACGGAGGGTGTCATGGCCGGTTCCTGTTGATTCGCTGAATCGGTGTAGTGCGTTCGGAGTATGACCAACGAACAACCTCCGGCACACCGATCACGCTCGGGCATGATTTGCGAATTTTGTCGGTTTGAGATGGAGCGTGCGTCTGTCACTGACAGAGTGGTGCTTGTTTTTCCGTGATCTGCGGGCACTTTTCGGCCATTTCATTGTTCAGGGTAATGTAGTCGTGCCATTTTTCCGGAACTTCATCTTCCTGAAAGATGGCCTCGGTCGGGCATTCGGAAACACAGGCCCAGCATTCGATACATTCTTCGGGATTGATGAAGACCATCGATTGGCCTTCGTGAAAACAATCAGCCGGGCATACAACGACACAGTCTGTGAACTTGCAGCCGAAACAGGGTTCCGTGACAACCATCGCCATGATCTGATTCCTTTGCCTAAACGTGAAATGGTTCCGCACCTGGTGAATGCAGATCGTGTCCGAAGACCGGTCACAGAAATTTCCAGATTTTTGAATTCCTGAATTCCGACGAGCGAGCCGTGCTGGAAGATGCCTCCAATCGAGAATTGCTGGACGCATGGCGTGCGGGAAACGACGGCGCGGCGACAGTCCTTGTGCGACGCTACATGGCTCGTCTGACCTCGCTCGCCAGCAGTCGTCTGTCTCGGAAGCTGGCTGGGCGAGTGGATGCCGAAGATGTCGTCCTCTCTGCCTGGCGAAGTTTTTTCGTCGCAACGGGTCGGGATCAGGTGGGCGTTCCGGATGATGACAATCTCTGGCCGCTGCTCGTCACGATGACGCTTCGCAAGCTTGCTCGTCAGGCTGCGCGGCACACGGCAGAACGCCGGTCAATTCATGCAGAGGCTCTGCCGATCGACGAAATCAACTGGCCCGTGATCGTCTCGCGGGATCCGACACCGGCCGAAGCGGCGATGGTTACTGACGAAATCGAGAACCTGATGTCAGGCCTGACGCCGGGTGACCGTGAGGTTCTTACGATGCGGCTACAGGGCGAGCAACATGGCTCGATTGCCGATGCGGTCGGTTGTTCGGAGCGAACCGTGCGTCGCTCGCTGCAGCGGATTCGCGAGCGGTATATCGCAGGCGGTGAAAGTGAAGGTACACCGTCGACTCGGCGAGGTGTCCCCACTGCTTCTCCAGGAGAATTTCCAACGCCGCCAATGTGCGACGCATCCATAGAGGACGTCTTCGTCAGTCGGGTTCAACCAGTGGCAGAACAGACGAATCTAAGAACGCCGACAGTTGAATTCAGCGATGTCGTGCTGGAGCGGCTGGTGGGGCAGGGCGCGTTCGGAAAAGTTTACCGAGCGACCCGGTGCCGTGACGGCGCCGCCGTAGCGGTGAAGTTTCTGCGGAAGGCGTTCTGGCGAAACGGTCTGGCTGCGGATCAGTTGATTCGCGAAGTGTCGATCGTTTCGAAGCTTTCGCACTCCGGAATTATTCAGCACTTTGGGTGGGGCAACGCTCGACGCGGTGGCGTTTTTGCCATGATGGAATGGGTCGACGGAAAGGATCTCGAATCATGGTACAGAACTTCGAAGCCGCCCCTTGCAGAGATCATCGAGTGTGGGATCGCCGTTTGCGGTGCGTTGGCCGCTGCACACGATGCAGGAGTTGTCCATGCCGACCTGACGCCACGAAACATTCTGCGGCGTAGCGACGGAAGTTTCGTATTGACTGATTTCGGATTCAGCCGTCTTGCGAGTTCTCCGGAAAAAGGCCTCGCAGCCGGGACTCCGGGATTCCTTGCTCCGGAACAGATTTCCGACGCGTTCGGTACGGTTTCGCCGGGGACTGATGTCTTCGGTCTGGGAGGTGTCCTCTATTACCTCCTCACAGGCCAGCCACCGTTCGCCGGGCGTGACGTTGCTGAGACGTTTGCTCGAACGCTTTCGTCACGACCAGCGGATCGAGCCAGTATTCGGGTTCCTGTTGCGAATCCAGCGGTCGATGAGTTGGTAGCCCGTTGTTTAAGTAAAGAGCCGAGCGACCGTCCGTCTTCGATCACCACTGTGTTGGAGCAGCTGACCCTCTTCGAGTTGGATCAGTCAACGTAGTCTCAATCGATTACGTTCAAAGCCGATTCATGCTGAACGTGGAGAGTGTTCCCGATTTCTGACAGCGTTTCGGCCGACAATCCGATCCGGCAGTTGATCTCTGGAGCCGTGATGTGCATCGACATGGTTCTGAAGGAGTATGCCGACGAGATGAAAATGAGAGTTGAACCTACTGTAGAATCTCGTGCACAACGCGAGCTTTGCGGCCGGCAGTGATGTTCTGAACCTGGCCGTTGTAGGGGAAAATCAGCTCGTCGACATTCAGGCCGAATAGATGCAGCAGCGTTGCCTGGTAGTCGTTGGGTGTGACGACGTTCTCGACGGCGCGATGGCCGAATTCGTCGGTCGCACCGTACGTCATTCCCGGTTTGAATCCGCCGCCAGCCATCCAGATGCTGAATCCCTGGCCGTTGTGATCTCGTCCGTGCTTCTCGGGACTGCCCTGATTTTGCGTGACCGGAAGACGTCCGATCTCGCCGCCCCAGTGAACTATGGTTTCGTCGAGCATGCCTCGTTGTTTGAGGTCAGTCACGAGTGCTGCTGACGGCTTGTCGGTACGCTTGCAGATCGCGGGCAACGAAGTGCGAAGATTGCTGTGGTTATCCCACGGCTGACCGGCCAGGAAAAGTTGCACGAAACGAACTCCGCGTTCGACAAGGCGGCGAGCGATCAGACAACGCGTGCCGTACTCGCGAGTTTCTTTCTGGTCGAGACCGTAGAGTTCTTGAGTGGCCTTGGTCTCTTTTGAGATGTCGAGTGCCTCGCGAGCGGCTGTCTGCATTCTCGCGGCGAGTTCGTAACTGGCGATCCGTGCTTCAAGGTCTGCTTCGTGTGGAAACCGTTTGGCGTGTTGTCGATTCAGCGTTTGCAGCAGCTTCAGGTTCTGCGCCTGAGGCTCGCCTTTCAGGTGAGCCGGAGCGTCCAAGTTGAGGACTCGCGGCTCTTTCGGCCGTAGGACGGTTCCCTGAAATAGCGGCGGCATGAAGCCGCTCGACCAGTTGTTGATATTGTCGACTGGTTGTCCGCCCGGATCGGTCAGCACCATGTACGCTGGCAGGTTCTGAGTTTCAGCCCCGAGTCCGTACAGCAGCCACGATGCCAGGTGAGGTCGACCGAGGACTCCGGGAATGCCGCCGTGAAAGTAGCGGATGGAAACTTCGTGGCCGTTCGCTCCGGTATGCATGCTGCGGATCAGGCAAATGTCGTCGGCGATTCGGCCGGTCTCGGGCAACAGCTCGGAAAGCTCGGTGCCGCACTCACCGTGCTTTCTGAATTTCCATCGTGTGCCGAGCAGTTTCTTGCTGGCCGCGTTGGCGAAGCTGTAGGCGACGTCTTCTTTGTAATCCGTTCCGTCGAACTTTGTGAGTGCCGGCTTCGGATCTGTCAGGTCCATGTGTGATGGTCCGCCGTGTTGAAACAGCGAGATCATCGCTTTGGCACGCGGCGCGAAGTCAGGTTCCTTCAGACTGAGGTCGTACGTCTGGTCTTGTTTAGGAATATTCTTCGGGATGGCATGGGCACGCTCCTGCTGAAGCAGCCACGCCAGGGCAACTGAGCCGATGCCCATCGCATTTTGATTTAGAAAGTCGCGTCGCGAGATCGTCACGTTGTCTTCTCCGGAAATCTGATCTGTGTGGTGACGCGGTTAGTTCGGTGCAGGATTATTCGATGTAAAGAAACTCGTTGGAACCCAGCAGCGTCTGGCAGAGGCTTGTCATCGCTTGGCCGGTAGCCGTTTGCCCCTTCGGAATTGCTGTCGGCGTGCGCTGCAGAGTTTCGACCTGTTCCGTCACGAAGTTAATCGCGAGCTGCATTTCTTCCGGCGACGGTTGTCGGCACAAGGCCAGGTGCCACGCTCTGGTGATCTGCCCGGGAATGGTCTCGATCGATTCCGCTGGTCCATGAAAGGCGTCTTGCGATACTGCGACGCGGTCTTTCATACCCGTAAGGTGCAGAGTGATCGTGACCGGCCAGTTGAACGAGTCAGACGTGTGAGCGGTTCGGCAATCGGTCACGAAATCGATCGTGTCTCCCTGCTCGACGGTGAGGTCGTTTACGGGCGTGTCGGTTCCTCCGTTGAACGCGACCCATTCGCCAGATTTCCCTGAGCGGCTCGACACGATCCGACCACGCACTCCGTCGCCGTTGGGAGAACCGTGCGACAGGTTGCCGGTAATTTTGACTTGACCACCGGCGGGGGCAGTCCATCGGCGAATGACGTCTCGTCCGAGTATGTCAGGATGCCCGCCCGTCGCGTGCAGTGACACATAGCCAACTTTCGGGTCGGGAAAGTTCTCTCCCGCCTGCCATCGTGAACCCGACCAGTGGGTGAGCGGAGTGAACGAGCCGGTACGATTTGACGTTTCGTCGTACGAGCCGTAGCCGTATTGCCATTCCTGAATCTCCGACCGGCGGATGTGTTTCACGAGTTCGATCTGCTCGGCAGTCGACCGTTTGGCTTCGCCGCGAGATCGGTCGGCCAGTTTTGCTGCCTGTTCAAGAATGAATTGACCATTGAGCAGCATCAGGGACTGCGTGGCGACGGTCGAGCTGGGGCGGCTTTCGCAGTTTGTCTCCATGACCGGCGCGTCAAACGTTTGCAGCATGGCGACCGGCCGGCTGCGTCTTACCTGGATGTACAGGCTGCGGCGAGTCTGTGTTCCGTCGACGATGACTTGTCCGGTGTCGTCCTCTTTGATTTTCGTCGGTCGGCCGAGCAGAGTTCGGTCCAGCTGGCCCGACGCAGCCAGCATGCGATCGCGAAGTGTTTCCGCTTCAAGTCTCTGCAGAGGGACAGGGAACGCGGATGGAATATCGGATGGCTCCTTGCTCTGTCGCCACGCGGTCGATGACAGAATGGTTCGGTGCAGCGATTTGAGGCTCCACCCGTTTGAGATGAACTCGTCGGCGAGCCAGTCCAGAACTTTGGGGTGTGACGGCTTTGTTCCAAGCTTCCCGAAATCGGCCGGCGTTGAGACCAGTCCTTTGCCGAAATGGTGCATCCAGATTCGGTTGACGATCACTCGCGCGAACAACGGGTTGTCGCGACTGGCGAGCCACCGGGCGAAGGCGAGTCGGCGGCCGGTCGTCGGGAACGTCTCATCGTTGAGCGAAAACTGAATGGGTTGTCCGCTCGGACTTGCCACACTGAGCGACGCGGGCGTGACAGTTTGCTTTGGCTGCTGATGGTCGCCTCGGTGAAACAGTTTCGTTTCCGGCGTGTGGTTCGGGGGTTCGATCAGGGCACGCACGAACTCTTCGACAGGTTTCTTCGCTCGCGTTTCAGCGATTCTCGCGTCGAACTTTTTCAGCTCCTCAGCCGCTTTGGGCAGGTACTGATAGAGAGTGCCGGTCGAGATGTTGACGCTGGGATTTTTCGTCAGAAGTTGCTTCTGCTCGTCGGTCCGTTTGTCTTTGGCCGCCTGATAAGCCTCACGCAGTTTCGTACGCAGCGGCTCTTCGTACTTCATCAGCTCCAGGTCAAGAGCCTGCTTCATGTACTCATTTTGTTTGACCGATTTCTCCGCAGTGATCTTTACGGCTTCGGCTTCGATTTCGGCAGCCAGTTTCCGGTCGTCGGCTGTGTAAAGTGAGATACGTCGAGCGTTGGGAACCTTCCAGGATTTCCAGTCGAGCGCCGGTTCAAACACCGCTCTGATAGCGAAATAGTCTGTATGAGGAATCGGGTCGTAGCGATGGTCGTGGCACTGTGCACATTGCAGGCTCAGCCCGAGCAACGAGGTGCCGACGATCTTGAGAGTGTCGGCGATCACCTGGTTCCGACCGTCCGGAGTGTTGGCTCCGCTGCCGGTTCCGTCGGCCGCCATCCTCAGAAACCCCGTTGCGGAAAACAGGTCGATCTGTCGCGGAGTCAGGTCACCATTGATCGGCCCGGCGAGTTCATCGCCCGCCAGTTGTTCGGCAACAAACTGATCAAACGGCATATCCTGATTGAGCGAGCGGATAACCCAGTCGCGATATTTCCAGGCCCACTCACGTTCGGAGTCGGCTGTCGAATACCCTTCCGAGTCGGCGTAACCTGCGACGTCCAGCCAGTGCCGACCCCATCGCTCGCCGTAGTGAGGTGACGCCAGAAGCTCGGTCAGCAGTCGGTCGTACCAGTCGTCGCTGGAATCGTTGAGCCACTTGTCGACTTCATCGGGTGCTGGCGGCAGACCAATCAGATCAAAGTAAGCTCGGATGACGAGTGATCGACGGTCGGCGTCATCGCTAAACGACGCATGCCCTGAGTGTCCTTCTTCCTGGATGGCTTCGTTCGAGTTGGCCGCCGCCGATTTCAGAAGCAATGCGTCGATCGGCGTGCGGACTCGGAGTTCACTCGGAAACGAAGTCAGTTCGGCAACATCCGGACGGCGAATCGGCTGGAACGACCAGAAGCTGCGTTCTTCTTCCGTGATGCCAAGTCCAGGGCCGATCGATTCAGGTTCCGGTCGAGCCGTGTTTGCTCCAGAAGCAATCCACTTTTCGATGATCGCAATTTCTTCGGCAGGAACTGTGTCTTCGCCAGGTGGCATCTCGCCGCTGCGAAGCCGCGTCAGCAGGAAACTTTCGTCGGGTTTCCCGGCAGAGATCGCCGGCCCGGTCTCGCCGCCCTTCTTAAGAAATCGAACGAGCCGCAGATCGAGTCCGCCCTCCAGCTTGTCCGTCGCCCCGTGGCAGTCGAAACAATGAGCCCGAAAGATTGGCCGGATGTCACGTTCGTACGTGAGATTTCGAGAGGCATCGGCTGCCGTAGAAGTCGAAGTCAGTGGAGCGACGGCAAGAACTATCAGCACTGCGAGACGCATCAATGCAATCCTTTGATTGTTGAACCGACTGAGTTGCTTCTCTGTCGATCGGAAAGTATGCGCGAGCCGTGACATTTATTCAGCCTGAGCTGCCTGAAGGATGGCATCACCTACGGCTCTGGCGTCGGTGTCGTCGCCGCTGAAGCGGATGGCCACGCTGGTGTTTCCGCACCGCACGATCAGGTAGGAATGTCGAAGGAGCATGA
>CALDJX010000362.1 GCA_937899075.1 uncultured Planctomyces sp.
GGAGAGACGCAGTTTCGCCGCGCGACAATTGGGCCAGTGTCGCGTTCCTGTGGATTCTTCCGGACAATTCTCGACAGAAACCAATCTGGTTTCCGAAGACGTTGCGACCAAGTCCTGAAGAAAACACACGAAACTCACTCCGCCACACCTCGCTAATTGCAAAAATCTTCCGAGTACACCACGGGACGGCCCGAATGCCAGATGCGGCCTCGTCAATGCAGCGACTGAAAGTCACGGCAGTCTCCGACGGAGGAGACGTGGTTTTTCAGCAGGAATTCCGCCCGCCAGAGACCGTATCGATTGGCCGGTCGTCGGAATCCGACATTACCCTCAAGGATCAGGGCGGAAAGATTTCCCGCTGCCACGCGGTGCTGCTGCACGATGGCGAGTGCTGGGAGTACTACAACCTCGGCGTCAACGGCACTTACGCCAACGGCGAGAAAGTGGACACGTTGATCATCGAACACGGCTCGGTGGTCCGACTGGGCAAGCGAGGCCCGATTCTGCAGTTCATGCTTCGAAATCCGGGGGCTCGTCAAAACGCAGAGTCACACGTCCTCGACGAAGACCCGTCGGTGTCGCGTGAAGCCAGCGACGTCACGGGAATCATCCGCAAAGTTTGCGAGGGTAGCGAGGATGCTGCACAGGAATTGTGGAATCGATACTCGGAACAGATCGTCGAAGTCGCTCGACGCAGCCTGAAAGATTCGTCCCGACGTGTGCAGGACGAAGAAGACGTGGCCGTCATCGCGTTCAAGAGCCTGCTGGCAGGCATGACCGCCGGACGATTCCCGGAACTCGACCATCGGGACCAGTTGTGGCGGCTTTTGGTGGTCATTACGACTCGCAAGGCGGCGGCGGCGATCGAAAAGGATCTCCGCCAGAAACGCGGCGGCGGGGACGTTCGAGGCGATTCCGCGGTCATGAATCGCGGGAAAGGAGGCAGCGGCCTGCGAGGGTTTGATCGGCTTGAGTCCGAAAATCCGTCGCCCGACATCGCTGCGGTCATGGCCGATCAGACTCGGAAACTGCTGGCCTCATTGCCGGACGAAACGGCCCAGCGGATCGCGGCTCTGAAAATTGAAGGATTCACCCATCAGGAAATCGCTGACGAACTGCACGTTAATACTCGAACAGTTGAGCGGCGGCTCAAGCAGATCCGGGAGCTCTGGCAGAAGATTCTCGGCGACGAATGACCTGACCGTACCGGCCGAGGCGGGCGACTGAACGACAGGATTCGTCTCCTGAACGGTAGAAAGTTGCAGCCGACGGGGCCGGAATCCCGATCAGAGACCATCCTGCTGTGCTGATTTGGCGGAGGTCGGACGTGTTGACGGTGCACTCGAATCGGGCTGCGGCTCTGATCGAGTTTTTCGTTGTCCCAAAATGAACACCCACTGGCTCCGCAAGTTGAATCGCCGGTGGGATCTCGCTACTCTTTCGCGTTCCTTCGCAGGCGATTCTGCGAAGAATCTGCGTAACACATTGCTGTCAAACAGGCTACGACGATTCGTTGTGGCATTTCTGAACGATACATTTGCGTCTGATTAAGGTAGAGAAACGTGCCGCTCATTACTCAGAAAACTTCGATGGTGAAGAAGGAAGCGACAAGCCCCAACTGGCTGGTCGTCGACGCCGACGGAATGATTGTTGGTCGAATCGCGACTCAAATCGCGACTGTGCTGATGGGAAAGCACAAGGCTCACTACACTCCGCATGTCGATTGCGGTGACGTCATCATCGTCCTGAACGCCGATAAAATTCGGTTTTCAGGAGCTGAAGGCCGGCACCCAACGCACCCATATTACACGGCAAAGATGGAAACTCGGACTTACGAGCGGTACTCGGGATACCCGAGTGGTCGTAAAGTTACGACGGCAGCCAAACTGCTCGACACCAAGCCGGAAAAGATTCTTCACGAAGCCGTTCGACGAATGTTGCCGAAAAGCAAACTTGGTCGACATATGCTGCAGAAACTTCGACTGGTTTGCGGCACCGAGCACGAGCATCAGGCTCAGAACCCGCAGCCGTTCCCGAAGCACCTGCTGCCAAAGTCCTAAGCTAGCTTCAGTCTCGCGTAGTCTGAGGCTGACGTAATTGAATATTGCAGCGGCTGTTTGTCTGGCCGACTGATCCACAAATCAACAGCGACATCAAGCCGAAGAATTTAAACGGCGAAAATTTGATGAGCAGGAATCATTGATGAGCACGGACACCCCATCTCCAGAAGACGTCACTCCGGAAGTAACCGAAGAAGTGGCCCCCGTCGAAGAGAAGCTGACACCGGAAGAGGAGCTCCAGGCAGCAACTCCGGAAGCACCTGGCGATGAGCCAGTCGTTGCTGCTGAGGAACCTTCCGCAGAAGCCGGCAGCGATTCTGAAGTTGCTGAGGGCGAAGAAGCCGCCAGCGATCTTCCTGAACTGACGCTGGGTGACGGTGCTCCTGCCGAAGTCGAAGAGCTGGTTGCTCCGCTGGTCGTCCGCGGAAAGATCGACAAGTTTGGTGTTGCCATGGGAACCGGTCGTCGAAAGACGTCTGTCGCTCGGGTCCGAATTAAAGATGGCAACGGTGAATTCGTTGTCAACGGCAAGCCATTCGAAGAGTTCTTCTGCGTCGAGCGTGATCGCAAGATGGTGCAGGAAGCTCTCATCCTGACTGAGATGCGAAACAAAGTTGACGTCTGGATTCGAGTCAACGGTGGCGGCACGACAGGGCAGACTGGAGCCGTCATTCTGGGCGTTGCTCGTGCTCTGCAGGTCAAAGACCCATCGCTTCACCACGTGCTTGCGACTGGTGGCTTCCTGACTCGTGACGACCGCATGGTCGAGCGTAAGAAGTACGGCCGCCGCAAAGCTCGTCGAGGCTTCCAGTTCTCGAAACGCTAATTCGCGACGACGACAATCAGAAGTTAAACAAACCCCGACGGTCATTCGTGACCGCCGGGGTTTTTCTTTTGGTACGCCCGCCTCACGCGATGCGAGTCGCGATGCGCCGCCAGGAATGCTACCTGTCAGGTAAACGATTCCGGTATTGCCAGTCAGCTGAAGTTTGATCGTGCCGTCAAACTTTTCCTGTCCGGCACCGTAAGACCAGGGAATCATTCGTTTGGCGAAACGACGCGTGAATTCGGTCCAGTCGGTCAGTGCTCGACTTAGACTAGGAAGTCCCATTCAGTGGTCGCTCCACAGCCAGGCTACCGAGTGTCCTTCACTCAGGTCTGACGTCGATCCTGAAGTCGTGCCCGAATCTCGAAAGGGAGTGGCCAATGTTGTCCGCTCGTCACTTCATGTCCCGCTTGAATCTTCCACGCGCGGATAGATTTTTCGCCATTCTGCTTGCCTGTGTCGTAGCTGTGTCAGAAGCGGGCCTAACCGTTGCAGTGGCTGACGGAGCGAAGAATCCAGACAGCCGCGATCGCTCGACGGCCGTCGCGCTGAACTATTGCCGCGCGTCGTTTCATCGAATTCGGCAGAACCCGTCTCAGCGAGTCATGCTCGAAGAGCAGGAGAAGATCCTCAACAACCTTAACCTGGACGGGATTGCCGACGAGGCAGTCATCAAACTTTACACCAGCGTGCTGGACGAGATTGCTCAGATTGAAATCGCAGAACGAGAGACCAACGTCCTTCAGGATAAGTTCAAGAAGACTTTGCATCGCGAACTTGGCGGCACGGCTCTGACCATGGCCTTGCAAATGGCGACGCTGTCTTTCGAGCGAGCTGTTTACACCGGCGTCAATTCATGGCTCGACTACCGCGACATGGACTGGACTCGCGAGTTTGACACATGGAAGGTTGAGAAGAACCGGATCACCGCCGTCGTCGACAAGTCGTCAAAGTTTCTCGACACCTTCTGGAAGCTCACTCAGTCGCGAAACATTCCGGACCGGTGGCTGGTGCGAGGCAATGATCTTGATGACCTGACCGAAGCGGTAAAAGAGCCGGACCTGAAGAAGCGGCTGCGCATTTTGAAGCGGATGGAGCCGTTCATGGAATGCTACCCTCCGTACTGGTACTACCTGGCAAGAACTCAGCAGGGCCTCGGCGACTTTTCGGCATCATCGGAAACGTACAACAACCTGGCCGACCTCGGGCACGGCCACTTTCGCCGCGACGATATGATGGCTTCGTCGCTGGCCAACCTCGCGGTCATTCAGACGTTTCTCAACGAGCCCGGCGCCGAAAAGTCAGCTCGACAGGCACTCGCCCATTCGCCGGACGTCTGGCAGGCTAACCTGATGGCCGCGCAGGTTCTGGAGAAACACGGCGAGTTGAAAGATGCCGAAGATGCCATTCTCCGCAACATCGATGTCGACCTGGAGACAACTCGCAGCACCGTCGCTCTGGTCGGCATGCACTACCGGCAGCACCAGTCAGAGAAGCTGGCGCAAGTTCTGGCAAACGAGGGCACGGTGGCGGCACTTCCAATCCTCAGTTTGATGCAGGCTGCTGCGGAACTCGCGCGAACCCACCCCGTTCCGCCTGCGACAATCCAGCGACTGCGGTCGTCTCTTCGTGTGGCAGTCGAGCCGAAGTTCGGCGACGACGACCTGATCATCGCTTGTGACCAGGTCTGGCAGTCAGAGTTGGCTCAGGTAGCGGTGGTTTTTCCCGGCACGGTTCGAGCAATCGGGCACAGCAGCCTTGAAACTCATGCGTCGGGAGAAACGGTCATCAGATTCAGCGGAGTCGTCGACGGTGGCAACCCGCTAAGGCCGACTTCCCCACAGCTTAATGGGACAGCGCTGCTGTTCCAGTTTCCGCCTGGCCCTACCGAGGTAGCTCCGCTGGTTGTTGTTCTCGGAGATCCGATCAGTAAACCAGCATCGGCCACGCAGGCGGCAGCACCATGGTGGACTGCCGCGTCACCATCCGGCATTCGCTACGGCAATGTCAGGCTCGACCTGCTCAACCCTTTTACCACGCAAGCCATTGCACGAACCGAAACAGAGAAACCGGCTTTGGAAAGCTCAAAGCCCGAGCCATCGGCCGTCACCAGTTCCGATCAAACCAGCACAGCGACAGTCGGTCCACAGGAAGCCCCGAAGTCCGAATCGCCACGCAGAGCTCCACGGATCACCATTGTCGGTGTCAGCGTTCGCGAGGCCGCGCGAGACACCAATGAGCCACTTCAGAATTCGGAGTCTGACACTTCCGAGCCGGCTGAGTTCAAGCTGCCGCCACCTCCTCCGCCGGAAAATTGATCCAGGCTGTTTCAGCCGCGGCGTGGAATCGGCATTTGTGGGCCGCTCTCGCGCCTCACTGTCGCTTCGGTTGTGGGCCGCGATCGGCGGTTGCCGGAGCTTGTAAAGGGAACAACTCACCAGCGACGAAGACTCGAAACGCAACCGCCAACCGTGATCCCCAGTAAAGCGTGAACAATCTGCGCTAGCCGGCTGAAGCTTCGAGGCGGATTTCAATCCCGCCGAGCACGGCGTCCAGTTCGGACAGATCTTCCTCTGTGAGAGTGTCGTCATCGCCGAAGTCGAAAACTGTGTCACGTTCGGTGAGAAGATCGGATGACGCGTCCGGTGAGCACGCCGCGATCTCAGCGAACTCGGACTCGACATCCAGGAACACGTCGACCAGTCGAGGGTCGAAATGCTTGCCGGATTCTGACCGGATGATTTCGACGCAGCGGTCGTGAGCGTAAGCGTCTTTGTAGACTCGCCGTGCTGACAAAGCGTCGTAGACATCGGCGATCGCGACGATTCTTGCTGACAGGGGAATCGCCTCTCCGGCAAGTTTGGATGGGTACCCCGAGCCGTCCCAGCGTTCGTGATGGAAGACGGCGATTTCGTGGGCGAGTGTGAGGAAGTTTGAATCTCCCAGGCACTGCTGAATCTGCAGCAGACACTCACCGCTGATCCGCGTGTCAGCCTGCATGCGCCGCCGTTCGTCGTCGGTGAGTCGGCCTGGCTTCTGCAGGATCGAGTCTTCGATTCCCACTTTGCCGATGTCGTGCAGCGCCGCGCTCGGTCTGATTTTTCCGATCAGTCCTGCAGAAATCTGCCCTTTGAATTCTGGTCGTTGTGACGCTGTTCGGGCGAGTTTTTCAGCAAACATCCCGACTCGATCGAGATGTCCCTGAGTGTCGCCGTCGCGCGATTCTGCCAGTCTCGAAAGTCCCAGAATCACGGCGTTGCGAGTTCTCGAAAGCGCCTGGCGATGCTCTTCAACGCTGGCTTCCGAGTGCTTCTGCTGGTCGTGGCAGATTCTGTAAATCCTGCTGAAAACGAGATAGCCGATCGCTCCCTGTACGGAGGCGATCCAGATGAAAGCGATCACGATCGGGGATGACAGACCGCCGATTGTGCTGGCGACGTTTTGCGAAGTGTCGGCAGCGAGCTGAAACTGTTGATGAATGGCCAGGCCAATTGCCAGACAAGCGGCCTGCAAAACGGCAAGCAGTGAAAGGTGCTTCATCCACCACGCTCGTCGGAGCGGGTGAGCATTTCGGCCGGCAGGCTCATTCGCGGTTTCAGTGATAGTGCGTGGTTCGATGCCGGCTCGACTCGGACGTAGAATCGATCCGGAATCAGCGTTCGGAAACGCTGACCAGAGCGACGCGTCTGAAGTGCCAGGACGATCGGCCACGACTGCTGCCTTGTTGAAACGAAATGCGAACCTCAAGCCCGACGTTGAGCGTGCTGGTTTTCGGTCGACCATGAGCAGCCTGACGGCGCGCGGGTGCAGAGCTACCAATCAACGCTTCTGAATACTTAGGTCGCGTCCGGCGTTTGGTCAAAGCGTTGTTTGGCAGCGGCGAATGGGTTTACCTCCAGAATCGGTGCGTCGTGCCGGTTATTTCGGTCAAGTAGGTCAGAAGTCTGGGCGAGTCGGCAGCAATTTGACCGGCCGAAGCAGGAACACGTACGATCCCGCCCTCAGGAGATTCGTCCGGAGCCGATCATGTGACACGGCTCCGCTACGAGATTGACAACGGCAGGAGCCAGCATGACTCGAAAACTGATCATTGATGCCGACCCCGGAATCGGTGACGCACTGGCCATCGCGCTGGCGGCACTCGATCCGAACATTGATCTGATCGGAGTGACGGCCTCGTCAGGCTGCGTCTCCGGCATGGTCGCTACGCAGAATATTCTGACGGTGATTGAGTCGGTGGATCCGGACAAGCATCCCCGCCTGGGATCTTCGACTTCGCCTCGCCCGGTATTCAGCCTTGCCGGAGCGCATCCACCAGGATTTCTCGACCCGCTTCGCCTCAACGGAAACTACGGTCTGGGCATGGCCGAGATCCCAATGGCTCAACTTCATAACAAGAGAGAGTCCGCCAAACTGCTGATTGAACTCGTGAAGAATAATCCTCACGAAGTCACGCTGCTGACTCTGGGGCCACTGAGCAACGTCGCGATCGCCTGCGAACTTGCTCCTGATTTTCTGGACTCGTTGCAGAGGCTCGTTTGCCTGGGAGGTTCGGTCGGAGTCGGAGGAGACGTCACGGCCGCCGCCGAATTCAACATCTTCGCCGACCCGATGTCGGCTCATACCGTTCTGGAGTCAGCAGCAACGCGAACGCTGGTCCCGTTAGATGTCAGCACCAAAACCGTGCTTACGTTCGATCAGTTCGACCGGCTGAAGCAGACTCGTCAGTACGCGCTGCGTTGGTTCTTCGACGAACTGATCCCCTTCGCGTTGAGAGTTCATCACGAGGAACTCGGGCTCGAAGGACTGCCGCTGCGAGAAGTGACAGCGCTGGCGTCGATCGCCGAGCCGCGACATTTCACGTCGCAAACCATGTCGCTCGC
>CALDJX010000363.1 GCA_937899075.1 uncultured Planctomyces sp.
TGGTTGCAAGCAACCAGTGCCACCCAAATCTCATAACGCTGCTGAAGCCGGGAAATCAAAATGGATCGCAGTCAGCACGTATTGATTACTGGCGGAGCCGGCTTTATTGGAAGTCATCTTGCGCGAGAACTACTTAGCTCCGGCCGTCGCGTTTCTGTGATCGACAATCTGTCGACCGGCCTGCACTCCAACGTCGCCGATCTCGAATCTGACCCCAACTTCCGTCTGTATGTCGACACGGTTCGCGATGTCGCGTTGATGGAAAAGCTGATGTCGGAATGCGACACTGTATTTCATCTTGCCAGTGCCGTCGGCGTAAAGCTGATCATGGAGCAGCCGGTCGACACGATCGACACGATTTACCAGGGAACAGAGGTCGTACTCCGACTGGCACGCCGATACCGGAATCGCGTTCTGATCACGTCGACCTCCGAGGTCTACGGGAAATCGGAAAACGTTCCCTATCGCGAAGATGACGATCGGCTCGAAGGCGCTACCACCAAACATCGCTGGGCGTATGCCTGTGCGAAGGCGCTCGATGAATTCCTCGCACTGGCTCATTGGAAGGAAAGCCGACTGCCGGTCACGATTGTTCGATTGTTTAACACTGTCGGACCGCGTCAACGCAGTCAGTACGGTATGGTGGTTCCGCGATTCGTCGAACAGGCCTTACGAAATGACAAACTGGAAGTTCACGGCGACGGCAGTCAGTCGCGATGCTTCTGTCATGTTTACGATGTCGTACAAGCGTTGATCAAGCTGATTGACTCGGAAGCAACCTGCGGGCAAATCTTCAATGTTGGAAGCACCGAAGAGCTTTCAATTCTCCAGCTTGCCGAATTGATCATCTCACGTTTGCAGAGTTCTTCGAAAGTCGAGCTTGTCCCTTATGACAAGGCGTTCGGGGAAGGTTTTGAAGACATGCAACGGCGAGTTCCATCAATCGACCGGATCAACGAAACGGCCGGCTGGCAGCCAACTCGGACGATTAACGACATCATTGATGATGTCGCCGCAGAGCTTCGCTAAGCAGTACGCGGCAGCAGACTTTTATACGTTCTCAATCCGAGTCAACGTAACACGCGTCTGTCATCCTGCGCGGCTTCCCTCTCGCCGCACGAATCGCGGACTGCCGCAGTCTTGAAACAGGTCTCCGGCACGAAGTGTGCGGATTGAACCGTCGTTGCCTCACAACAGTCAGTCCATTTGCGGCCGCGTCAGATAATCTGAAAACGCAGGTCACAGGAGGTTGTGGGCCCAGTACAGAATCAGCGTTCAAGGACTTGCGGAAATGTCACGTCAACCGGTCTCGCCAAACCACTTCCCAGGAAGGAATGCTCAATCTGAGCAGGCGGGTGGACTGACGAACGTTGTGCGAGGCCGCGGCGCATCGGCCGCGGTCGCTGATCTGCAAAGACTCATTGCCATCGGCCCATCGCGACAGGACTGGCAGACGGAACTGGAAGCGGAAACTGCTCGACTGAGTGGCACGCCACACGTCGTCGCCGTGGCGAGTGCCAATGTCGCTCTGCACTGCGTTCTGGCGGCCAGCAATCTGAAGCCGGAAGACGAAGTCATTATCCCGGCTTACCTGCCGCCGTCGATTCCGGAAGTCATTCGACAATTCAATGCGCATCCGATTCTCGTCGACATTGATACCGAGTCGGCTCACCTCGACGTTGATCAGGTTGCGGATGCATTGACGGATCGAACTCGGGCCGTCGTCGCTGTCGACATCGCAGGTCTGCCCGTCGACACACAAGTGCTGGGACATCTTTGCCGACGTCATCACCTGCTGCTGATCAATGACGCCCAGGCACAATCTCCGGGTATCGGAACTCGCGGCGGCGTCTCTGGCAACGACGTCCGTATCTACCACTGCCGGTCGGAAGAAACGAGCCTGCTGAATACGGGAGCTTTGATCTGCACAGCAGACGATGGTCTCGCCAGTCGCCTGCGACAGGAGATCGCACCTCTCGACGATTTGACCGGCGAGTCTCAGCGATGGGACGCCAAGCGGTCTCTGCACTACGCAGATCGCATGACAGACCTGGCGGCCGTCTGGCAACTGGCTGCGTTCGGGAAAGCTCGCGACGCATGGCGCCGGCGATGCCAGATCGCGATGAGCTACACAGCGGCGTTCAGTTGCCGGCGAGAATTCCAGGTTCCGTACGAACGGTCAGACGCCAATCACACATGGTTGAACTATCCATTGCGGCTGAATCTGCAACATCTTGGTGTCACGCGAGACGAGTTCTCATCTGAACTGCGTCGGCGAGGTGTCTCGGTGACGGTTCCTTGCCTGCCGGTCAATCTGATGCCGCACTATCAGGAACGTTACGGAGTCGCTGCCGAAACCTTCCCGGTCGCACGAAACGAATTCCTGCGTCGCGTCTGCCTGCCAATCGACGCTCGCATGACTGATACCGACATCGATCGAGTCGTTAATACCGTCATGACGTTTGCTGACGAGTTGTTCGCTCGGCGGACGATGGCAGTCGGAACGCGGTAGTCGCAACACCTCGCGAAGTTCCGTTTGCATTCACTCCGCCGAATCATCATCGGTTCGATCTTCTGCTGGGACGCCTGGCGCAACTCCGTCTGAGTCTCCAGGCGGTGTCGCATCTGTAATGCGACTCCGCAACTCATCGGCCTTTCGAACGTGCTCGTTCGCCTCTTCGTCGTCCTGATAAAGCACGGCCAACCCGTCGAGCAGCGAACGTGCGTCATCAAGACGACCCTCGTCAATCAATGCTTCCGCGCGTTCGATTGACTGCTCTGGCAATCCCACGTTGCCGCTGTGCAACTCTCGCCGCATGTCGAGAAACTTCAATCGCGAGTCAATTTCCCTAACGGCGTGACCATAGGAATCATCATGGACGATGACGGCTCGAAGTGCCCGCAGGACGCGTTCTTCGCGAGGAGTATCTCCGTTGCGCCGATACGATTTCGCCAGTCGGATAAAACGAGCAACTTCGCCCGACGCACTGGACGATTCCGTCACGAATTCAGAGTCATCGTCCGTCGAGCTGTCTCGCGACATTCCGTTCATCCATAGAACGCCGCCGCCGATCAGCAGCCCGAGGCAAAGAATCAGAAACCAGGTGGTGTCGAACAGGGCGGCAACGGGAGACTTCTCCTGTTCGCGTGCCAGTTCCGCACGAAACGCATCGCGCATCATCGTGGCTGAGCCCGGACCGTCGTAACGTGCGTCACCGAACGGTTCACTCGCCTCACGCGTTCCCGACTCCAGCAGCCCCGATGCGAATGTCGCTTCCTCATTGCGAACATGCCCCCTCCGGTTTGGAGCCGTCGCCGTCGCAGACATCAACCCGTCCGACTCAATCGGTCGGGCAACAGTTTCATCTTTGCTCGCAAACTCGACACGCTTAACGACTTCCTTGAGCCGTAGCGAAACAACGTGAGCGTCGCTGTACCGCTCGTCCGGAGCCTTCTCTAACAACTTGCAGACGACGTCTTCCAGAATCTTTGGAATATCGGAAGCGTACAAGGTGGGGCGATCGAACCGTGCCGTTGAATGTTTCTGAATGATCTCGACAGCGTTCTTCCCGGTGAACGGCGGCCGCCCGGTCAGCATCACGTAAAGCACCGCCCCGAGTGAATAAAGGTCGCTCGTGCGAGTGCATCGCCGGCCCTGAGCCTGCTCGGGCGACATGTACTCAGCGGTGCCGATGATCCCGCCCGTCATGGTCAGTCGTTGAGCCGCAAATACCTGCGCAACTCCAAAGTCTGTCAGCTTGACGACGCCGTCATCACCGATCAGCAGGTTCGACGGTTTCAGATCCCGATGCACCACGCCGGTCGCGTGCGCCGTCTTCAGGGCCGAGCAAATCTGAATCGCAATATCGACCGACTGCTCCCAGGGAAGTCTGCGATTGGCGCGGATGCAATCGGTCAGCGTTTGCCCTTCGACATACTCCATCGCGAACCACATCTGGTCCGAGGGTTCATCGTGCCCGCTCTCAAACAACTCGACAATGTGCGGGCCAGCCAGTTTCCGCATGGCATCGATTTCGCGTTCAAATCGGTCGACCGTGCCCGGCTCACGAGCCATTGATGACGACAGCACTTTCACTGCCGCCTCGAGCTGCGTGTCCACGTGCCGCCCCAGATAGACAGTTCCCATACCGCCGGAACCGACCTTCCGAAGAATTTTATACGGACCGATTCGATCCGGAAGTTCTACTTCGTCCATTGGAAAACGCACTCCGAGGATTAACATCGACGACGCAAAGTTCGATCGCCGACACACTGAAAAACGGAACGATGAAAACAACCGCCAGAAATTATGAATGAATTGTGTGATGATCGGTGCAGTTCGAGGCGGCGCCAATGGGCGACTGTCCCGGAAACCTCAGAGAAAGAACAAACGTCCGTGCCATCGCGAAGAGATTTTTCAACGCCCGACGCCGTCAGACGAGCCTGCCGCTCGGGAGAATGGACCACCCAGACGTCGGGACTTGCTCCCGGCTTTGCTCAGGCAAACCTGGTGATTCTGCCGCGCGACGACGCTGGCGAATTTCGGCGCTTTTGCGAATTGAATCCCAAACCGTGCCCACTGTTGGAAGTGACCGAGCCCGGACGATTCTCTCCTCAAAGACTCGCACCGGACGCAGACCTGCGAACCGATCTGCCGATGTACCGAGTCTGGCGAAGCGGCCAGCTTGTCGAAGAAGTTACCGACATCACAGAACTCTGGCAGGACGACTTCGTCAGCTTTCTGATCGGGTGCTCGTTCACCTTCGAAGCGGCTCTGATCGCAGAAAATATCCCGGTCCGGCACATCGAACTTGGCTGCAACGTCCCCATGTTTCGAACGAATATCGACTGCAAGTCCTCCGGCAGGTTTCGTGGGCCACTCGTCGTTTCAATGCGACCGCTGAAGCCGACTGACATTTCCAAAGCCGAGCAGATCACGTCGCAGTTTCCCGACGTTCACGGAGCACCAATCCACATCGGACATCCGGAAGAAATCGGCATCACGAATCTACAACGTCCGGACTTCGGCGACGCCGTGCCGTTCGCTCCTGATGAAGAGCCCGTCTTCTGGGCCTGCGGTGTCACTCCTCAAGCCGCGTTGATGGCCGCCAAACCGAAGTTCGCAATCACTCACAGCCCCGGCTGCATGTTCGTGTCCGATCTGAAAGACGAATCGCTGAGGCTCACGCCAGAACGGTGAACTGCACATCACGACAAAATTCCTGCCGGATAGTTTCAGGCGAGCCGCGGCCGTCAGGCCTCGGGCAGTCCGAAACACCCGCCGCCTGACGGCATGCGGCTCGCCAGGAGATTTACTCATCCATCCACCGGATTCCCTTGTCTCACGTCGCGACTTTGAGAAATCTCATCGAGTGACCTCGATGGGGATGTCGAAGTCGAGCTAAAGTCCCGATCTCGTCATTCCCGCGCAGAGTCCCGGACTCGCAAAGGCGGGGCCGCGAACCAGATTGACAGAGAAACTGACCGAAAAGGAAAACCGCCGTGAAACTTCTTCGCGAGCTGACGCGAGTCCAGCACGAACTTGGCTGGTTAAGCGACGACACGCTGCGTGACATCGCTAAACAACAACGAGTCCCGCTGTACCGACTCGAAGGCCTTGTCAGTTTCTACCCGAGCTTTCGGCGCACTCCCCCGCCGCGAAGAACCGTGCACGTGTGCCGCGACGTCTCCTGCGCGATGGGCGGGTGCGCAAAACTCAGTTCCGATCTGCAAGCAACCTTGGCCTCGCAGGACGATGTCGAAGTCGTCGAAGTGTCGTGCATCGGCCGTTGCGAGCATGCTCCTGCCGCGTCCGTCGATGAAGTGCCGATCGCAAACGCGTCGGTCGATGATCTGCTGGCATTGATCGATGGCTCGCAACCGCTCCCGGCCAACGATCCCACGCAAACGCCGCGTCGCTGGAAATGCGATCCGTACGGCACACCGGCTGAACGTTACAGCACAGTCCAGAAACTCGGCTCTGACCCTGGCGATGTCTGCATCGAAGCGTTGAAGGGCTCAGGTCTGCGAGGCATGGGCGGAGCGGGATTTCCCACCGGTCGAAAATGGGAACTGGTCCGCGGCGAATCCGAACCGCAGAAATACGTCATCTGCAACGCCGACGAAAGTGAACCCGGCACGTTCAAAGACCGACTCATCCTGGAAGAACTCCCTCACCTGGTGATCGAGGGAATGCTTCTGGCCGGGCTGACGATCGGAGCGGAAACTGGCATCGTGTTTCTGCGGCACGAATATTCACGCGAGCAGAAGTCTCTGGAAGCCGCACTGAAACACGCTCGCGAAACAGGCATCCTTGGCGACAACGCTGGCGGATCAGGACAACGTTTCGACATCGAAATCTTCGTTTCACCAGGCGGCTACATTCTTGGAGAAGAAACGGCACTGCTCGAAGCTCTCGAAGACAAACGCGGCGAGCCTCGCAACAAACCGCCCTACCCAGGAACGTACGGGCTGTGGGGCAAGCCCACGCTCATTAACAACGTCGAGACCTACGTGCTGGCAACGTCGATCGTCACGCACGGAGTCGACTGGTGGAGCGATCAGGCGGAAGGCGATTTCGTTGGACTGAAATTTGTGTCCGTTTCTGGAGACGTCAAACAGCCGGGCGTCTACGAGATCCCAATCGGAACGACCGTGTCTGACTTGATCGATCTCGCCGGCGGCATGCGCGACGGCGTGACCCTGCAGGCCTTCCTGCCGGGTGGAGCCAGCTCGAACTTTCTGGCCGCCGACAAGATCAACACGCCGCTCGACTTCGACGCGATGAAAGCCGCCGGAAGCATGCTCGGCACCGGAGCCGTCATCGTGATCGGCAACCAGCACAACCTCTTCGACCTGGCCACCAACATCGTCCGCTTCTTCCGCAACGAGTCCTGCGGAAAGTGCGTACCGTGTCGAGTCGGCAGTCAGAAAGCCGTCCAGATTCTGGAAGGCGTCGCGTGTGGAGCATCGAGTAACTCCGAACTGGCCATCCTTCCCGAACTCGGCGACACGCTCGAGCAAACCTCAATCTGCGGCCTCGGCCAGGTCGCCCTGAATCCAATCCTGTCGCTCATGAAAAACGTCCCCGAAGCCGTGCCAAACAATCCGCTGGCTTCCTGATTTCATCCCACGACTTCGGGTGGCACAGCCAGAATGGCTGTGTCGCGCAGCGACAAGATGCCTCATCATGCGTGTCCATTCGAAAACAGATTCGCAATAAATTCTCGCAGGCTGAGGGCGCGACATCGTGTGCCTTCGGCACCCAGCCAAATTGGCTGGGCCATCCGACTACTCAAGCACTTCAAACATCCAACGAGACGGCATGATCATTCCAACTCCTGACCAACCTGAAGTCACGCTGACGATCGATGGGCAGCAGGTCACCGTGCCCGCCGGATCGACGATCTGGGAAGCCGCACGGGACGCCAGCATCGACATTCCCGTGCTGTGCCATTCCGAAGGCATGGATCCGGTCGGTGTATGCCGGATGTGCGTCGTCGATGTCGGCGAGCGTGTCCTCGCTCCGTCCTGCATGCGCGAATGCCAGCCCGACATGACGGTCGACGCGTCTTCACAGAAGGTCGAGAAACACCGCCGCGTTCTGATTGAACTGCTGCTCAGCGAGCACCCCGTGCCATGCGCTCGCGAGTTGTCGTCCGGAGACTGCGAACTCGAAGCTCTCGGCCGTCAGTACGGACTTCTGCCCGACGTTCTTTCAGCGGGTGCCGACAGCGAGGGAGCAGGCTGCGAGGGAGCAGGCTGCG
>CALDJX010000364.1 GCA_937899075.1 uncultured Planctomyces sp.
ACGTCACATCCGCATTTCCCACTGAAGGAATTGCCGCCGGTCCCGACACAGTTTCCTCAGTCGTCACATGTGGTAAATCACCAAATCATTAGAGCGCAGCGATGACCGACGTCAGTCCGCCCCGGTCGCCACGAGGAAATCTCTGCTTGATCCCGGAACCGGCTACCGGTTCCAGCGTCCAACCCCTTGCGGGATTGGGCTTTCGGGAGCAGGCGATACGTTGTACAAAACTGTCAGCAGACAGGGCTTTGACAGGAGATTCCGGCGAGCGTCCACGCCGGTTGGGGCTGTTGTAGCCAAAGAATCCACGACTGTCCGCCAATTCGCACATCCCTGAGCCACACCATCATGGCCGCACGGCCACCCAGACCCTGTTGAGCCAGCTATGTCCAACTCAAGCGTCCAGGAAGTCCGCGACAAGATCATTCAGCTTGCGCGGGAGATCGAAGAACATTCTCGGTCCAACATGCCGCCTAAGGAATTCTTCAACGAATTCCTGAAGCGAGTCGTCGGAGCAGTCGGAGCTCGAGCTGGCGTCGTCTGGCTGAGAAACGACGCAAATCGACTCGAACTGCTGCAGGAGATCGGGCTCGGCAACACGGGATTCCACGAGAATCCTGACGCGATGGCCAACAATCAGAAATTTCTGACCGAGGTTCTCTCCAACGGCCAGGCCTGCACATACCACCCGGCCGAATCCAGTGAGCAGCTTCCGACTGAAGACATGCTCGTTCTGGCCGCCCTTCAGTCCAACAAAGAAGTTGTGGGCGTCGTCGAAATTTTTCAGCGACACGATACACCAGCTCAGGCAAGACCCGGATTCCTGCAGTTTGTCGAGCAGATGACTGGCTACGCGTGTCGGTACCTCGACAATCAGGGCAAAGAAGACACCAACACCTCGATGGCGGTTTCGCAAATCGCCGAGGACTTCGAGCAGTTCGTCCTTCAACTTCATAAGTCTCTCGACGTCAAAGAAGTCGCGTTCACCGCGGCCAACGATGGAAGACTGCTCGTCGGCTGCGACCGCGTCAGCATCGCTGTGCTGGATGGTCGCAAAACAGTCATCCGAGCAATCAGCGGACAGGACAGCGTCAATCAGCGAGCCAACCTGGTTCGCAAGATGACAAAGCTGGCGTCGCACGTGATCCGAACCAACGAAAAGATGGAGTACACCGGCAAGGTCGATCACCTAGCTCCAAAGGTCGAACGAGCGCTGGCCGACTTCGTCCAGGAAAGCGGCTCGCGCATGGTGACGGTCATCCCCGTCTTCAAGCCCGAACCGGTCATCGAGAAGGACGACAACTCTGGCCGGCCCAAGGAAAAAGTTCGCACGGCCGTTGGCGGCATCATCATCATTGAGCAGGTCGCTGAAAGTCAGCCGAAACCTGGAGTCATCGAAAAAGGCGAACTGATCTCCGACCACGTCGGCGCCTCAATTTACAACGCAAAACAGTACAACCGCCTGTTCCTCATGCCGCTCTGGCGAGGCCTCGGCAAGGTCTTCGGATTCCTCGAAGGCCGAAACGGCGTGAAAGCAGCCCTGATTTTTCTCGCTTTAGCTGGCGCTGTCGCCGCACTGGTGATGGTCCCGTGGGACTACCGTGTCGAAGGCCAGGGCAAAATGATGCCGGTCGTCCAGAAAGACGTGTTCGTCCCCTGGGACGGCGAAGTCATCGAAATTCTGGTCGAAAGCGGCCAGCATGTCGAAGAGGGACAACCACTGCTGCAGATCAAGAATCCCGATTTGAAAACACAACTGACAGCAGCTTACGGAGAACTCAACTCAAAGGCCGCCTTGCTCAAGACGATTCATGGTGAACTGAATCGGAACCTTCGACCAACCGAGCCAAGCAAACGTAACGAGCTCGAAGGACAGATAAAGCAGACTCAGGAAGAGATGGCCGCCCTCGACGAACAGATCGCAATCATCGAAGAACGAGTCGCATCGCTGAATGTCAAAGCTCCCATCTCGGGAGTCATCGCCACCTTCCAACTCGAACAACTTCTCCTGAACCGCCCGGTTCGTCGTGGCGAAGTCTTGCTCGAAATTAAGCATGACGACGGCGAATGGCATCTCGAACTCGACGTCGAAGAGAAGCGAATGGGCCACTTCCTCGATGCCGTCAAAGCAAACAACAATGACATGGCTCTGCCCGTCGAGTTTGTCCTGGCAACCGATTCCGAAGAAAAATTCAAAGGAAAAATTTCGAAGGTTTCGACGCGTGCCAATTCTTCTCAGGAAGCGGGCAGCGTCGTCATGGTGTTCTGCGAGTTCGACAAGACTCAATTACCTCGTCAGCCACGCATCGGTGCTGAAGTCCGAGCGAAGATCAATTGCGGCGAAAAGTCACTCGGCTACGTTCTGTTTGGAGACGTCGTCGAATTCGTCCAGAAGTATTTCTGGCTGTAGGCTCAGGACCTCGTCGGACTGCCCGCCGTCAGATCATGGCGGTTTCCCAAGCGAGAAATTATGCTCCAGGACAGGTGCTTCCCACCCGGGAACGCACCTGTTTCTTTTTTTCACAGGAACGTCACGCACGATGTACCCATCGGACTTTGAAGATGAACTTCGATTCCGCCGAATCTGGAATGCCGTCGAGATCGCGCGACCAGTTCACTATTCGTTGTTTACGTTCGGGCATTCCGATCTCGCGTACTACCTGGTCTGTGAAGGCGAAAACAAAGGAGACCTGGTTTCGGTTCGCAAAGGCAGCGTGAAAGTCGACCGGCCCATGATCCTGACTCCGGACAACATGCACCCGGAGTTTCACAACTTCTTTGAAGACTCCCAGTATGGCAGCGTTGTTGATTTCATCCTCGCCCGCACGATGGCTTTCGGAAATCTGCGACTTACCAACAGCACGCAACAGTCAAAACTCGTCAGCGACAGCGTCGAAGAAGTTGTCGCCAATCTGAACCGTCAGCTCGATGACGAAGAAGAGGAACACGTTGCGATCCTGACGGCTCCAGCCGAACTGGCTGGCGTGGCCATTATGAAATATGCAACAGAACGAATCGTCTCCAGCGCCCCCGACAATGTTCAGGAACTTCGCGAACGGGGTTTTCTCGACTAGGTCATCACGCTGAGCGAAAGAAGCAGCACTTCACCACCAGGCTTAGCTTCTTTGAGATTGCCCATTGGAGCCCACCAAATGCCGAAACGAATTCTCCTCGCTGGGTTGTTTCACGAGACACACACGTTTCTGGGATCGTCAATTCCGCTCAGCAGTTTCCAGCAAAGAATCGGCGACGAATTATTTCAAGCTCGCGGTGACGGCTCCCCGCTCGCAGGATTTCTTAAAGTGGCCGATGAGTCAGACTGGTCGGTCACTCCGATCATCGACCTTCGCGCAACTCCGGGCGGCATTGTTGAAGACGAAGTGTTCGACCACTTCTGGACCAGCCTCGAATCCGTTGCCCGTCCGTTACTTGGCAGTCAAGAGGTCGATGGCATCTTTCTCGTTCTGCACGGAGCAATGGTCACACGCTCAATCCCGGACGTCGAAGGCGAATTGATTTCGCGGATCCGTCAACTGCCCGGCGCCGAGTCAGTTCCGATCTGCGGAATTCTCGATCTGCACGGCAATATTTCTCAGCGAACGATCGAGCAGACTCAGGGCTTGATCGCCTACCGAAATAATCCGCATACCGACGCCTGCGAAACCGCCGAACGAGCAGCCCGATTACTCGACCAGATTCTGACAACAAACCATCAACCGAAATCCGTCTGGGCTCAACCGCCGATTATGTGGCCTCCGACTGGCACCGGAACGGCCGACGATCCGATGCGGACTCTGGAGTCGATGGCCAGAGAAATCGAGGCCACGCATAAAGACCTCGCAGCGGTCAACGTCATGGGTGGATTCTCGTTTGCCGACACGCCAGACACGGGCGTCAGTTTCGCGGCCGTAACATTTGGCGAGCCCGACAAAGCACGATCAGAACTTCAACGACTCGTTGACTGGTCGATCGAGCATCGGGCCGAAGGAAACAAAGTCGACAGGCCACTCCTTAGTTATCGCGATCAAATCCGCGCGGACGTCGAAGCCGGCAGAACGCCTGTCATCGTCGTAGAACCAGCAGACAACATCGGTGGCGGAGCCCCCGGCGACACGACCGAGCTTCTTCGATTCCTGCTCGAAGAACAGTTCAGCAAGTCAGCCTGCGTGATTAACGATCCGTTTTCAGTTTCACAACTGGCCACACACCAACCAGGTGCCCAGGTCAGACTGTCGATTGGAGCACGCGATAGCTCGGCATTTTGCCAGCCGGTTGAGCTGGAAGTCGAACTCGTGTCAGTCAGCAATGGAAAGTTCGACCTGGAAGATCCCAACAGCCATCTGGCGTCGATGTACGGAGTGCACATCGACATGGGGCCGTGCGCTGTCGTGCGAAGTGGCGAGGTTGTCATTCTGCTGACATCGAAGAAAACTCCGCCGTTCGATCTGGGCCAGCTCCGAAGTCAGGGAATCGTCCCAGAAGAATGCAGCGTCATCGCCGTTAAAGCCGCCGTCGCTCATCGCCGAGCTTACGACCCAATCACTAAAACAACCTACACGGTTGGGACCGCTGGTCCGTGCTCGAGTGATGTCACAACATTTCCGTGGACGAAGATTCGAAAAAACGTTTACCCGTTGTCGTGAGTCAATCGTTGCTGGCGACACAGACCACATTTCTATCAGCCGGAAAGTTTGAACAGGAGAGTTCAGAGGAAGCAGAGTCTGGCTCCGAGAACGATCTCTGCTTCCTCTGCTCTCTCCTGTTTGATTCCCTTCATGGCAAAACAGACTGAAGCTGCGTGAGCAACTCACATGATTCGAATTGGCATAATTGGCTGCGGCCGAATTCTGGCAGCCCACTTAAAGGGATACCGCCTGCTGCGAGAAGCGGGCGTTGACGACTTCCGCATCACCGCCTTGTGTGCGCGAAAAATCGACGACGCTCGGTCGTACGTGCAGCGTGGCGAAGGACCAGCACAGCGGCCCGCCGTCAGCAATATTCCCGGCGACGCACTCGCTGTCGGTGACGAGTTTCTGTCCGACTTTCAGGACGACGTCGAAGTCGAAATCTACGATGACTTTCGCGAGCTGATCTCTTCGGGTTCCGTCGACGCCGTCAACGATTACACACTGCATGGCCTGCATCATGTCATCGCTCAGCTTGCCGCTGAAAACGGCAAGCATCTTCTGACTCAGAAGCCGATATCCGTGACAGTCGCCGGCGCGAGAATGATGTGCGAAGCCTTCGACGCTCGCAGCTTAACACTCGGCGTCTTCGAGAACTGGCGATTCCAACCGAATTCAATTCGCATGAAATCCCTGCTCGATGCCGGCATCCTCGGGCAAGCTCAGATCATCCATACCGGGGCGATCGGCGCGTGGTGGGCCCCCAATCAAATTGTCGCTGAAACTCCCTGGAGGCACCGGACTGAGCAGGCAGGCGGCATCACGCTCGACATGGGAGTCCATCAGTTTGACTTAGTCCGAGTCGCCGGAGGAGAAGTCGTCTCGATCGATGGGCGAGCCCACACAGTCGAGCCGGTTCGATACACCTTCGACGGCGGTGGCAACGTGACCAACGAAGTACAGTGCGATGCTGACGACACTTACTTCGCTTCCTTTGAAACGACGAACGGCGTAGTTGGCAGCGTTCATGCGAGCTGGGCCGGCCACGCGTCGCCCACAATCTGCGGTCCCGGTCCGGTCGTTTACACGACGAAAGGACAGCTTCGCGGGAATACATTCACCAACGATGCAGGTGAGCAATCTTCTCTGGCAGAACTTTACGAGAAACACACGCCCGTCGAGCAACGAAACTCAGAGATCCCGTTTGGCCTTGAAGACAGCTTCGCCCTCACGCAACTCGACTGGCTGAACGCCATCCGCGACAGGCGTGCCCCAATCGTTGACGGGCACGAGGGACTGCGGGATCTGGCATGCGCATGGGCCGTGCTTGAATCTTCCAGAGCCGGTCGTCGAGTCACGCTGGACGAAATCCTTTCCGGCGAAGTTGCTACCGTGCAGCGCGAGATTGCTCCACACTTCGGCCTCGAATCTTAACGCCGCCGAAGACGACGCACTGTGAAGGAATCCGCAAATCATGAGTGAAGTTGCGACGGCACCTCTGCCGTACAAAATTGCCAGACTCAGAATCATGATGTTCATGGAGTACGCCGCGCGGGGCGTCTGGATACCGATTGCCGGTCGGTTTCTCTCGGCAAAAAGAGATCAGGGCGGACTCGACTTCACGGAAAATCAGATTGGATACACGCTCGGAGTGGCGCTGGCAATTGGCGCGATCTGCAGCCCGTTTATTGCAGCCTCCCTTGCCGACCGCCGGTTTGCCACTCAGAAAGTCATGGCCGTCCTGCTGATTCTGGGAGGCGTCACCCAACTGGTCACCGGATATCAGACATCGTTCGAGGCGTGGTTTGGTTTATCGATCCTCTACGCCATTCTCTTCGTCCCCACGATGTCGCTGAGCAATTCGCTCGCGATGTCTCACTTGGACGATCCAAAACGTCAGTATCCAGGAATCCGCGTCTGGGGGACTATTGCCTGGATCGTCGTGTCGTGGCTCTTTCCGATGTTATGGCTTCAGACGGACTTGAAATTTCAGTGGCTGCCACCGTTTTTCACGGGCGACGATGTGCCGATGAAAATGTCGCGCATGATCGACTCGGTAAAAGTGGCAGGAATAATCGGGATCACGTACGGGGTCTTCTGTTGGTATCTGCTTCCCAACACGCTCCCGAAAGCAAAAGCCAAATCGCTTGCTTTGTGGTCGACGTTTCGAATCTACGGGCAACGGTCGATGGCCATTCTGCTTGTTTCGACGCTGATCGTCGGAGCCGTGCACACTCTCTACTTCATCCAGGCTGGCAAGTTTCTGGCAGCGATCGGTTTGGGAGATGCCTACATCATGCCCGCCATGTCGATCGGTCAATTCGCTGAGATTGGAGCGATGGCTGTGCTGGGTCTGCTGCTTCGTCTGATCGGCTTTCGCAATGTCATGCTCATCGGAGCCGGATGTTACGTCCTGCGTTACTTGATTTTCGCATGCCATGAGTCGCTACCTCTGTCGGTGATCATCGCTTCTCAGGCACTGCACGGTCTCTGTTTCGCGTGCTTCTACGCGGCAGGGTTCATTTACGTTGACCGCATGGCCCCTGCTGACGCGAAGCATTCGACTCAGACAATCTTTGGACTGGTGTGCTTTGGAATCGGTCCGCTAGCCGGCGGAATGCTGACCGGAAAGCTCGCCGCATGGTGCACGACCGAAAATGTTCTGGACTACAGCCAGTTCTGGCTGGCGGCCGCGGCGATCGGTGTGGCTGGGTTCGGAATGTTGGCACTGCAGTTCAAAGATGAAACTCCTGCAGAGACGACACCGGCGACCCACGCAGACGCATAAGTAAATGTGTTGCTCCCGGAGCCTGACGGCTTCCGGCTCGCCAGTTTAATCCCGGCTTGATCCTGACAGAGAAATGCCATGTACAACCTGTACTGGGGAGATCTGCATAACCACTGCTCGATCAGCTACGGACACGGAACGGTCCAGCAAGCATTGATGCGGGCGCGGCAGCAGCTCGATTTCTGTTCGGTCACGGGGCACGCCTTCTGGCCGGACATGCCGACTGACCGAGATGTCTATGCCGAGATCATCGATTACCACAATGAGGGCTTCGCGACGCTCGCTCGAAACTGGGAACGACTGATCGAGTTGCAGTCATGTATGCAGGGAAAATAGTTGAGGAAGGA
>CALDJX010000365.1 GCA_937899075.1 uncultured Planctomyces sp.
AGTACGTTTCCAACCGTACTCAACCGCTGGACGTGATGAACTTTCGATGCACGTTGTCCGTCAGCGGGCATAAGAGCCAGACCGAATTCGTCACCAAACTGGGCGTCGAAAAAGACCGCAAGGAGTACAAGCTTCCCAACGCACAATCACTCCTGGGTCATGAGCTCTGGTTGAATCTTGAGCAGATCGGCGGCCGCCGAAACCTCAACAAACGGCTGATCATCGGCGATGACTGGAAGACAGCACCTGGCACTTCTTCCACGCCGTAACGGTGGTGTCGCAAGCTCAAACGGCTACGCGAAAATTCGCTGCTGCATGTTCAGAGCAAGTCAGACGCGCGGCTGGTAACCCTTTAGCCGTGGCCGCGACGAATCTCCGATGGTTTAAAGAAGATCACAATCCGGTAGATGTATTTCGTCCGTGCGTGAATCACACCGGTCTTAAGGTCGAATCGTTCGGGCACTTCTCGAATATGTTTGTCGACAACGGCGTGAAAACCTCGCTCAGAGAACACATCAATCAGCATCGAAATTGCCAGTGGATCCTGAAAAATCTCTTCTTCAGTATTCACGTGAGCGCGGCCGGAAAGTGCGTGCCTGGTGATAATCGGAACGAAGCGATCTCGAATCAGGTCGACAATTTTGACAAACAGCTCGCTGTGTTCCAACTCGTAACTATCGAGTCGTCGGACAAGTTCCTGCCGGGCGTGATGGGCAATTTCCTCAGCGAGAGGCAGCTGTCGGATGCGGTCGTGTGTCCGCTGCTCAAGTTCCAAAGAACTCTGGTATTGAAGTTCTTTAAGAATGTTCTCTTCGACCTCGTCAATCGGGCCTTCGGCGTTAACGAAGTGGTAGTGGTATAACTCTTTGAGTGAGTTAAGCGCGTCCCAGGTTTTCTCCTTGAAGACCTGATACCGCAATCGAGCAGCATTTTCGTCGAGGTCGGTTACACGTAACTCAAGAAGATGGCCGACCCCGGTTTCCTTAACTTCGTCGTTGTGAGCGTCAATTTCCCGCCCACGTTGCAACTGCCGTTCAATACTTGTCCGTTCGCTGATAAACAGAACCATCGCGTGAACGGTCGGCCGGCGGAAATTGATCGCCAGATTGGTCCTGGCAAACTCGTTGTGAAGCTGATTGATTTTGTCGACGAGCAACTTCAAGCACTCAACCTGCACACTCGTCCGTGGAAATCCATCCAAAACGGCGCCGTCTCGAAAATCCTCTTCCAGAAGTTTTCGCAGCAGAATGTCGACGACCTCTTTGTCGCCGACCATGCCGCCGCGTTCTTTGATTCTTTCGGCCTGCGTCGAAGTCAGTAGATCGCTGATCACAATCGGACGACAGGTAAGCCCACGCGCGGCCATGATAAACCGGGTATGAGTCCCCTTTCCAGAACCGGGAGCTCCGCCAAGAAGAATCAACTCCTTGGGAAACCGCAGATCCTCGTGGCCGATCTCTTCTTCGAGATCTTCCCAGACAGTTTTAAAGATGAGCTGCGCATCTTTAACTTCGAGATCGATCAGTTTTCGATCGGATGGACTTGCGTTTGTCATGTCGACGCCGGTGTTATTGGCTGAATGGAATTCCTCGCCACCACCTGCCAACGGCGGAAGCCGAGTCCGAAACATACCCGAGACGTCACGTCCAAAAGAAGGCAGATCATCGCTTTTCTATATCGGACACGATCCCTGCGACCATCAGACACCAAATGCAGTCTGGCGCGAATAGGCAGGCGTGCCCGACGAAAGTAGACGACACCGTGCAGCCGACGACTCAGCCCGAACATGACTGTGTTATTCGCCCATTAACCTGGCGATAGTCGGTTCCATCGCCTTCGCCCATGTCGCATAGCCGGCCTCTTGCGGATGCAGCAGGTCCGGCATGACTGATTTCGGGAGCGTTCCATCGTCTTCCAGAAACTCAGCATTGATGTCCAGGAAGAATACTCGCTTGTCATCGGCATACCCCGCGATGATCTCATTGATCCCGGTGTTCAACTGACGCAATGGATCGTCCGATTTCGCTCCCCGCGGAAATACCGCCAGCAGCAGGACCTTCGTTTCGGGAACCTGCTTTTCGAGTTCGCTAATGATGGCTTTAATCCCCGCCGCCGTTTCTTCGGCAGGATCCTGCCTGTGCCCGGTGTTGTTGGTTCCGATCATGATTACAGCGAGCTTCGGAGCGATCCCCTTAATGGCGTCATGCTGCAACCGCCACAAAACATGCTCGGTACGGTCGCCACTGAATCCGATGTTGAAAGCGTTTCGTTTTGAGTAGTACTCGTCCCAGACCTTCTTGCCGCGTCCCTCCCAGCCGTGGGTGATCGAGTCACCGATCATCAACAGGTCGACCTTTTCCATCTTCTTGAGGTCGGCAAGTTTTTGATCGTGCCGTGGCTGCCACCACTTAACTGCCCACGCGGCAGTCTGCACTTCCGGCGTCACTGCCTTGAACGCGACCGAGGCGGGTTCGACATTCTCAGCAAAGACCGTGGCGTTACTTAATGCGAAAACGGTCAGCAACATAGTTATCCGAACGAGAAACTTCATGGTCATCCCCTGCTAACGTAGAAGGTAAAATTAATATTTGAAATCGCTGAATCCGACACCCGCATCAGCCGAGTCGGCCAAACTGTTTGTCGAGTTCTGTCTGACTGAGCACAAGCGCCGTCGGCCGACCGTGCGGACAATGGTGAGCGTCGTCACAAAGGTGTCGTTGAGCCAGAAGACTGTCGATCTCTTCCGGCTTCAGCCTCTGACCCGATTTGATCGCCGCCTTGCAGGACATCATGTGCAGTAACTCGTCCAGAACGTCCCGTCGCGTGGGCTTCTTCTCCTGAGCTTCCAACTGCTCGGCGATGTCGCGAATCATTTCTGACGGGCGAGCCTTTTTCATCATCACCGGCCACTTATTAACCAGCACGGTGTTCGTGCCAAACTCTTCGACGCCGATCCCGATCTGACCAAGAACGTCGGCGTGTTCGACCACAAGCGCCGCCTCCCGTGCCGTCAGATCAATGGTCTCGGGAATCAGCATCCGCTGAGACTCGACCGAGCCGTTCAGCACTCGCGGCCTTAGATACTCGTACATGATCCGTTCATGAAGAGCGTGCTGGTAGATGATCATCATCCCCTGCTCCGCTTCGACAACCAGGTAGCAATCCATGATCTGCATGGCTCGCTCACCCGACTGGTCGCCGACAGTCGGCGCGGGCTTGTCGAGCGTCTCACTTCTGCCCACGCTTCCCGACTGAGAGGCCTCTTCGGCCACACCGTCGAGGACATCCGACGGCTGACGAAACTCGCGATCGTCTTCCCGTCCGACGAACATCTCTTCGGCAGCCTCGACCGTTTCCGGCAGCGCGACCTCATCTCTGACTGCGGCTCCGGTTCCCGCCGAATCATGGGCACGCGACTGAGGTTCAGCCAGCATCCGTGCAAGATCAGCCTGGGATTGCCTGACCGACCACGTCGTCATCGGCGGAGCGGATCTGTCGAACTCCGGTCTCTTCGCCGGTGCCGATTGTGAATCGGTCGCCCATGCTTCAAGCTCAGCCTGCAGCTTCTGTTGTGGCGCGACCGAGGCCACCACGGGTTCACCAAGCGTTTCCGACTCCGACGTCTTGCCCCGCCCGAGTTTCATCTCCGAATCGAGATCCATAGTCAGGAACTTCGTCCGAATCATCGACAGCAGCTGTCGATAGAGATGCTGACCGTCGACAAAGCGAACCTCGACCTTCGTCGGATGAACATTCACATCGAACGCGCTGGGCGGCATGTCAACAAAGATGAACGAGATCGGCTGGCGACCGACCATCAGAAGTCCGCGGTACGATTCTGTCAGTGCGTGCTGAATCGAGCGATCCTGAAACCACCGTCCGTTCAAAAACAGATGCTGCCACTTTCGCCCCGACTTGCTTTGACTTGGGTGAGCGACGTATCCGGACATCCGGACATCACCCACTTCGCTTTCCACCCAGACAAGGTGATCGGTGAGACTCTTGCCATAAAACATCTGCAGGCGATCAATCAGCCCGTCCGATGCTGGCAGATCAAACACGACTTTATCGTTGTGTCGCAGCGTCATTCTGAGTCGAGGATTTGCCAGAGCGACACGAGTAAACTGTTCGCTGATGTGGCCGAATTCGGTCGACTTTGTTTTCAAGAACTTTCGGCGGACCGGAGTGCTGGCGAACAGATTTCGAATTTCGATGCGAGTGCCAGTCGGGCAGCCACATGGAATAACCTCAGAGCGATCGCCGCAATTAACATCCAGCTCGACGCCAGCCACGGCGTCCTTCTGCCGCGTGCGAATGTTTATGTGCGAAACCTCAGCGATCGACGCCAGAGCTTCCCCGCGGAACCCCATCGTCTGAATGAAGAACAAGTCTTCCGCCGTGACAATTTTGCTTGTCGCATGGCTGCTCACAGCAAGCAGAATGTCGTCCGGATGGATGCCCTCTCCGTCGTCCGTAATCCGGATCAACTCAGCCCCGCCGTCGACTATGTCGACTTCGATCCGACTCGCCATCGCATCGACGCTGTTTTCGATAAGTTCCTTGACGACATTTGCAGGCCGCTCGATGACCTCGCCCGCCGCAATCTTGTTGATCACGCTCGAGTCGAGTTGCTGAATTCGTGACATTTCCGTTCGTCTGCTTTCTGCATCCTGCCGCGCGCGTTGCTCTACTGAATTCCCGCCGTGCCGATCGTGGCCGCCTTACAACCCGACAGCCAGGAGGCCATCACGAGTTCGAAAATAAATCGTCCCGTCCGCGACCGCCGGAGTCCCCAGAACTGGCGACCCCACATCGTTAACACTCAGGATATCGAGTTCGGCCGAGTTTCGCAGAACGACGACATTACCATTCTCACCAGCGACATAGATCTTTCCATCAGCGAGAACTGGCGACGCAAAATAGTCGCCAGCGTTCTGAATCCGGACCGGTCCGTAGAGGCTCTCACCAGCTTTCGTATCGAAACACGTCGCGATCCCCCCGCCCTTGATCAACAACATTCGGCCGTCGGAAACAAGTGGCGACACAATGTGGTCAGTGTGCTTAGTTTCGTGCTTCCACAGAACGTGCGTCGCCGTCACGTCTCCACGGCCGCCGCCGCGTACCGCGAGAATGAACTGTGCGGCAGCCTCGGACGCATCGAACGATGCTCCCGCAAAGTTACCAGGATGAAGGAAGGCGGCATCGAGTTCCGCACCTTCGAGCACTCCGTCACCGTTGGCATCACCCTTGTCGAACGTCTTGCGGAAGAAAGCTTCGGGGACTTGTCGTTCGCCGACAAATGCCTGCACTTCTTCTTTCGTCAACTTACCGTCGCTGTTCCCCGTGTCAGCACGATCGACCGACGCCAGCCACTGATTCGCGATGCCGCCGCTCTGCAATGAAATATAGATAACGCCGTCTTTTACAACCGGCGTCGTCTTGATGTTTCGAAGCAGCGTTTTCGCACTCCACAAGCGTTTGCCCGACGCAGGATCGTAACCCACCAGCAGCCCCGTTCCGGCGACAACGATCTCGTCGCCGCGATCCGTTTTGCAGATGACCGGATGCGAATAGTTCACGGCCATGTCGTAGCGATCGTCTTTCCACCGAACCTTCCCTGTACGTTTATCAAACGCGTAGAACGCCGGAGCGAGATCGTCATCCTGCACAAACAGCAGCAAATCCTTGTAAAGGACCGGCGACATACCGGCTCCCCACTTGAACACGAAATACGGCACGGGCAGGCTCTCGTGCCACACGTCTGCTCCTGTCTTCGCATCGAGAGCGACCATACCCAGTGTCGCAAAATAGAAGTAAACCCGTTCAGAATCCGCCGCAGGAGTCGTCGCCGCATGACTGTTCGTTTTATGAACGGGAGCGATGTCGCCGATCGGCCACTTTCGCATCCAGAGTTGCTTCCCCGTAGCCGCGTCAAAACCGTACAGACCGATCGTCTCCTCATCGACCATCGCTGACGTAAAAACGCGACCGGCCGCCACAACCGGGCAGCCGATTCCATCTCCGAGTTTCTTCGACCAGCGAACATTCTTCTCCGCTGAAAATTCCACAGGAAGCGGTTTGCTCTCGGCGGAAACGCCTGCGCTATTGGGTCCTCTGAAGTGAGGCCAGTCTTCCTCCGATGCCCCGGTCGATAACAGCGTGCTCATCGCGAGGAGCAACAACGACGCAGCAGTTCTAACTCGAAACATGATGATCTCCGCAGATGGAATCGAACCTTGAAACTTCAGGGACAGGTAACGTTTTGACTACTCGCCCGTTCCGCCCTGCCAGTTCTCAGTCTGAAACGGAGACGCCGGCAGACCTTCACTGTTGACGAGATTTGGATTCGCCAGCTTATGCCAGCCGAATCGGACGTTCTTTGGCTCTGCGACTTCAGCAGATGAAACAATGACTGACAGGCCGTCGATCTTTGCTTCCGCGTCGACGAACTTTCCATCGGTGCCGGCGATCTGGAACTCCGACAACGCCGCATCGTCGCGTGACTTCAAACCACCAGCCACATGCGCGAAATCAACACGAACTGAATTCCCTTCGACCTTGAATGATCGCAACAAAGGGCCGGAATAGACGACGTCCTTCATGCCGTACGTTTTCGCAAGAGCCCAACGGGCCAGCCGATTCCCGACGTCGAGTTTGTTCCGAGGATGAATGTCGGCAACGTTGTCAACAAGGTCCGTTGTTACAGCCATTCCTGTCCGAGGAAGTTTCAGGCTGGCCGTCTGCGCTTCCCAGAGTGCGGGCAACTGGCCGGGCTCGTACCGAGCACCAGACCACGGCGCGATCTGCACGAAATAGAACGGCAGTTCCGAGTTCCAGGTTTTTCGCCAACCTTCCACAAGGTCTTTTGTCTTGTCGAAATAGGCCAGGCCGTTCTTGCCGATCACGTTCGTTTCGCCCTGGTACCAGATTGCCCCGCGGATTCCGAATGGCTGCAACGGAGCGATCATTCCGTTGTACATGCCGCCCGAGCTTTTCTCGGTTACCGTCCAGGGTTCAATCGGCGATCCGCCCCAGGAGCTATTGATCAAGCCAACCGGCACGTCAATCTCATCATGCACCTTGCGTCCGAAGTAGTACAGAACGCCCGAGAACGCCGGAACGGATTCTGGAGTACATGCCGTCCAATGAGCCGTCACTTCGACATCATCGGCCGGCTCTTTCTTCTGAACTTTCTTCACGTGGAACAGGCGAATGTTTGGTCGATTCGCCGCGGCGATCGCTTCCGCCGCTCCGATAGTGCTTTGCAGTGCCCATTCCATGTTGGACTGGCCCGAACCAACCCAAACCTCGCCGATGAGGATGTCTTCCAACATGACCGTGTTGTTTCCGACGACCTTCAGCGAATGAGCTTTTCCGTCGGCTTTCATCGCCGGCAGCGCCACTTTCCATTTTCCATCAGCATCGGCGGTGACTGCGGCAGACGATTCACCAATCGAAACGGTGACTTTTTCACCGGCGTCCGCCCATCCCCAGACAGGAATCGGCATGTCGCGTTGCAGAACCATGTGGCTATTCAAGACGGACGGCAACTTGACGTCTGCATGAAGCTCGCGCGTCACCACCAGCCCACACGTGAGAAGAATTCCGAAATACGTGATCGCAAATCGAAACAATTTACCTTGACGAGCGTTTCTGAGTTCAGTCATCCAAGCACCTTTTCTGCACCAGGTTGCGATTCTTGAGCGTCGCTATGAGACTTTGCAGAATCCGACCTGCAGAACCCGCCAGCGACCGATCC
>CALDJX010000366.1 GCA_937899075.1 uncultured Planctomyces sp.
CGAGACTCGGGTCATGTCGTTCAGCCCGAACATGACTGTGACCAGGTCTGGTTTGTGAGCCAGCACATCGCGATCGATTCTCGACAACGCGTTGACCGTCGTGTGACCACTGATGCCTGCGTTAATCATCTCAACATTTGGGCTGCCGGACGCCCGCCGCAACGCGACGCCGAGCATGTCGGTGTAGGCTCGCCGGCTGCCGGAGTGGTAATACACGCCGGTGACGCTGTCGCCGAAACAGACAACCTTGACCGGCTCGCCGGACAGCAGCTTCTTTCGAGTCGCAAGCTCGGGCCCGATTGTCTTGTTCAGGACAGGCAGCATTGCGTCTGCAAGTTTGGCGTGCCCGTCGACGTTCGGATGACAACCGTCGGTCGTCCAGCCGTGCAGGTTCGTGCCTGCGTCATGCGCTGTCGTCCAGTCTGCGAAATGATCAACCAGCGGAACTCGCCATTCGTTCGCGACTTCACGACACGCCTGGACGAAAGGTTCGAGTTTGATATTCGGATTCTCGCTGAGCCCGTTCTTTCCCGCCTTGTCGGACCAGCGAGGTTCGGTCATCAGGACCGGCTGAACACCGCGTCGCAGAAGTTCGGCCACGATCCTGTTCAGGTTCGACCGGTAGTCGTCGACCGTAATGCGGCTTGCCGTTTTCCCCTGGTCGACATAGCTGTCGTTCGTGCCGTACATGATTGTGACGATGTCCGGCTGGTGACGGAGCACTCGGTCAAACCGCTGAAGTGCTTGATCCGTGCGTTCTCCGCCGATGCCGACATTGATCACCTGGACTGAACGGCCATCGGCTGCGAGTCGTTGTTCGATCAGCGACGCGAACGTCTGTTCGTTCGTAACTCCGGAGCGGACGCCCTTTGTAATGGAGTCACCCAGCGTCACGATCGTCAGGTGGCGATGTGCAGACTGAACCTGTTTTTCAATCCGAACCAGTGACTCAGCAAAGAGACGTCCGACTTCAAGCGTTCCTTTCGAATCGTAGTGAACCTGGTTCGCGATCGTGGCCGCCGACGTGTCGACATATTCCCAGCGAGGCTCGAGCGATGCTGCAAGCTTTTGCTGCTCGATGATCGCCGGCATGAACCGATTGCGGCCTTCGAGAAATCTTGTATTCACGGCAATCAATGCGGCCAGCTTTGGAGCGTCAAGTTCGTCCCGGACAGCCGTCAGCATGGCGTCAAGATTTCGAGCGTAGATCACGGAGTCGTTTGCGTTGGCGTCGCTCTCGCCCTGCACCCAGCCGAAAGCTCGAGGGCGAAGTTCGATGCCGTCTTTCTTTGCCGCTTCGATCGCCGCATGTGTTTCTGAAATGAGCGATCGGTAACACGCTCCTGCTTCACCGGGATCGGTGTGGTCCCAGTCCTGCCGCAGGCCGGTTCCGCTGAAAGCGACTTTGATCACGGCGAGGGGTTTGTTCTCTCGGGCATACAAAGTTCGAGCGAAGTTGATTTCAGGACCGAACCCGCCGTCGGGATGAGCGAAGTTTCCGTACTGCCGGCCTTGTCGGGGCTTCTTCGGATTTCCCAGTGGCTGAGCCTGCAGGTGCGTCCATTTTCCGCCACTCGTCGAGTCATGCTCGTCCGGCGGAGGGTCTCCGCACTTCCACCAGAACATAATGTGCTGATCGGCCTCGTCCGTCAGCATCGCGCCCGGATCAGTGTCTGCACCGACGGCGTTCGACTGCCCGGCGACAATCAACAGGTCAACCTGCTTCAGATCAGCGGCGTTTGCTTCAGAATCGGAAACGACGGCGAGGACGACGACGACGACGATCGCCGAAATAACAAATCGCATTGGAAGTGCCTTGTTTAGACCGAGTTGGCAGAGTCGAAGGTGGATAATGGTCAGACAGAGGAACAACCACGAAATACACAAAAGACACGAAAACCATTTCCTTTTCGTGTCTTTTGTGTATTTCGTGGTTCAATCTTCATCAGCATTGGTTGAGTCCATGACGTCAGCGAATGCGCCGGATTATGCGAGCAAACCTTCGACGATGTGCCCGGGCTGGCCGTCGAGCAGAGTCTCTTCGCGGCCGTTTCGTTTAAAGGTTAGCTGGTCGGAGTGAATCCCGAACAGATGCAGAAGAGTCGCGTGGTAGTCGTAGTGGTTGACGACGTCGGTAACCGCGTGATGTCCGAATTCGTCGGTCGCTCCGTAAGTGCCGCCGCGTTTGAAACCGCCGCCAGCCAGCCACATGGTGAATCCGTACGTGTTGTGGTCTCGGCCGACTTTGCTCGGGCCGGCGTCGTTCTGAATCACCGGGAGTCGTCCCATTTCGCCGCCCCAGTGGACGACCGTTGAATCCAGCAATCCTCGCTGCTTGAGATCTTTCACGAGTCCTGCAGCCGGACGTTCGGTCTTACGACACGCGGCCGGCAGTGACGTGCGGATCGAACCGTGATGATCCCAGTATTGATTCTTCGTAAAGACCTGCGCAAAGCGGACCCCGCGTTCAATCAAGCGTCGAGCGATCAGGCAGCGAGTGCCGTATTCCTGGCTGTCTGGCTGATCGATTCCGTACATCTGCTGAGTCGACTTTGTTTCTTTTGAGATGTCGAGAGCTTCCTGAGCGGCGGTCTGCATTCTCGCGGCGAGTTCGTAGTTCGAGATTCTTGCCGCCAGGTCGGAGTTCTGCGGATGGTCTGCCTGATGCTGCTCATTCAGTCGCCGCAGATATTTCAGATACGCTGCCTGAACCGGCCCACGTCGCGAAGCGGGCGGTTCGAGATTGAGAATCCTTGGCTCTTGCGGCCGCACGACCGTTCCCTGAAACAGCGACGGCAGCCAGCCGTTCGACCAGTTAAGAACTCCTTCGACGGGAATTCCTCGCGGATCGGTCAACGCGACGTACGCCGGAAGATTCTGTGTTTCGGCTCCGAGTCCGTACGTCAGCCAACTGCCCAGCGATGGTCGGCCCCGTTGCGTTCGCCCGGAATTCATGGAGTGAATCGACTGCCCGTGATTATTCACGCCGGTTCGCATTGAGCGGACGACCAGAATGTCGTCGACGACTTCGGAGATGCCGGGCAGCAGCTCTGAAACGTCGGTGCCGCATTCGCCGTACTTGCGAAACTTCCACGGACTGCCGAGGACTCGCGAGCTGGCCTGTGCTGCGTTGTCGTACTTGATCGTGCCGGGAAACTTCTGACCATCGAGACGGTTCAACTCGGGCTTTGGATCCAGCAGGTCCACCTGGCTCGGACCTCCCTGCATGAACAGCGAGATCATGGCCTTTGCTTGCGGCTCGAAATGCGTGGCTCGCCGAGTCAGCGAAATGTCCTGCCCGTGAATGTTTGGCTTCACCGGCGCAGCAAGCGCGTCGTCCTGTTTCAGCAGCCAGGCGAGAGCAACGGGAGCCAGACCGAACGCACCGCCGCGGCAGAAGTCGCGACGTGTTTGAGTTTCCTGGTGAGCGAGTTTGTCTAACACCGGATTGTACTTTCAGTCAACGTAGAGAAATCGGCTCGAACTGAGCAGGGCCTGACAGAACACTCCGAGAGCTTCGCGAGCGGCCTCTTCCGCTTTCAGCTTTCCGTCAGCCTCCGCGACGAGCGTTCGTTGTGAATAAACGAAGTCGGTAGCCTCTGAAATTTCTTCTTCTGACGGAGAACTCGCGAAGACCAACTGCCAGGCGAGCGCGACCTGCACGGGGACATCTTCGCCCACATCGTCGATCACTCGTTGAGCCAGTCTGTTGGAATGCTCAACCGCGAAGTCGCTGTTCATCATGAGCAGCGACTGCGGCGTGACCGTTGAAAAACTTCGGCGGTCGCAATTGGGACTCATCGTTGGAGCATCGAACGTTTCAAACATCGACAGTGTGCGAGAACGGCGCACCTGCACGTAAACGCTGCGCCGAAACTCTTCTCCGGCCAGATCAATTGTTTTCGTCGGTTTACGTTCTCCGTCGAGATTCTCTTTGCCGATCACAACTCGACCGACGCCGTCTTCCATCACCGGCACGGCCTCACCGTAGAGCTTTTGGTTGAGCTGACCGGTGACCGCGAGGACCGCGTCGCGAATGACTTCGGACTCCAGACGCCGGACTGGAAACGCCGAGTAGAATGATGGCTGTGAGTCGTCGCTCGCAACGGGCGATTTCGACTTGGACGACTGTTGATAAACGGTCGACGTCATGATCAGTCGGTGCAGATGTTTGACGCTCCAGCCGTTGTCGACGAACTCGGAAACCAACCAGTCGAGGAGTTCTGGATGCGTCGGTTGCTGGCCGAGGACTCCGAAGTCGCCGGGCGAGTCGACCAGGCCTCGGCCGAAGTGGTGCATCCAGATTCGGTTCGCGATGACTCGGGCAACCAGAGGATGCTTGCCACTGGTGAGATGTTTTGCGAACGCGAGGCGGCGACCGGAACTGGGCAGTGCGGGATCGTTTTCGGCGATCGTCGGCCCCTCTCCCAGAATCGATAGGGCTCCGGGAAGGACTTTGTCTTTTGGCTGCTCATGATCGCCGCGGTAGAAAACGAAGGTAGCAGGCACGGTGCCGGCGATTTCGGCCATGCTTCGTAGAAAGCCTTCGGTTGGTTTTGTGGCACGAATTTCGGCGGCGCGGTCGGAGAATGACGTCAGGTCGACCGCGGCCTTGCTGGATCGCAACTCTTTGGCCTGTTCGATGTCACGCTGCAGTTCGGCGGCCGCATCCGGGTTGAATTTCGACAACGAGGCCGCCGTGACCAGCACTCCAGGATGCTTTGCAAGCAACGCCCGTTGAGCCTCATCGCGTTTGTCAGCGGCAGCTTTTAAGGCGGCTTCGACGTCTACTCGCAACTCCGCAGAAACTTTTCCAAGTTCACGCTGCTGGGTTTCGGCAACAAACTGTTTTTCCTTGACGATGCGGTCGGCATCGAGCTTCCTCGCTCGTTCATCGCGGCGACGATCGTAAAGGTAAAGCGACCCGACACTGATGCTGGCGACGCTGGGGTACTCTTTCAGCAAGGCTTTCTGGTCGTCGTTTCGTTCCTTCGCGACGCTTCGGTAGGCCGTGCGAAGTGCTTCGCGTTTTTCTTCGGGAACCAGCAGCAGCTCTTCCTCGAGCGTTCGCGTGATGTAGCCATCCGCTTTCTTCTGACGGTCCTGATCGACGGCGCCCGCTTCGGCCTCGATCTTCTTCGCGAGTTCGATGTCAGCGTCCGTGTAGAGCGAGATTTGCCGCACAGGCGGTGTTCGCCATTTCTTCCAGTCGAGAGCCGGTTCGAAGATCGCGCGCATGCGGTAGTAATCCGCCGTGGGGATCGGGTCGTACCGATGATCGTGGCACTGGGCGCAGTTCACGGTCAGGCCGAGCAACGACGTGCCGACAATCTGCATCGTGTCGGCGATGACCTGGTTGCGAGCGACCGACTGATCGATCCCGCCAGACGCGGTCCCGTCCGGAGCCATTCTTAAGAAGCCGGTCGCGGTCAGCTTTTCGATCGATTCGGGTGTCATGTTTTTATGCGGCAGCGGAACCATTTCGTCGCCCGCCAGTTGCTCGCGGATGAATTCGTCAAACGGCTTATCTTCATTGAAAGCTCGAATGACGTAATCGCGATACCGGAACGCGTGACTGCGGACTCGGTCTTCGTCGGTGTAGCCTTCGGAGTCCGCGTAGCCAGCAACGTCCAGCCAGTGCCTGCCCCATCGTTCGCCATAAGCCGGCGAGGCAAGGAGTTGATCGACCAGTCGTTCCCAGGCATTGGGCGATTGATCTTCGGCGAACGCGGCGACGCCTTCAGGAGACGGCGGAAGTCCTGCCAGGTCAAACCACGCCCGACGCACCAGGCGAAATCGATCTGCATCATCTGCGAACGTTTCGCCAGCCCGCATTTCAGCGAGCAGGAACGCGTCGATAGGGGTTCGCACGCGACTTACGTCTGACAACTTTGGGACGGCAGGTCGCCTTACGGGTTGGAACGCCCAGTAGTTCCGTTCCTCTTCGGTGAAGAGTGGCCCGTCGCCGATCTCCGTCGGTTCTTCGCGAGCGGTCTTCGCGCCTGACTTGATCCACGCTTCCAGCGTCCGAATGTCAGCTTCACTGAGCTGTTTATCATCGCCCGGCGGCATCTCTCCGCTGCGAACTCGCTCGATGAGATAACTTTCGGAAGGGTTGTTTTCGACGAAGGCCGGCCCGGACTCGCCGCCAGCCGCGATGAAGCGTCGTAGTCGTAAGTCGAGTCCGCCCTGTTTCTCGCCAGCCTCGCCGTGGCACTGGAAACAGTGAGCTTTCAGGATCGGCCGGACATGACTTTCAAATGTCACGTCGTCAGCGATCGATGATCTCGTCGAAATGGCGATCAGCAGGATTGGGAGATAACGCAGCATGAGGCGGGCACCGCTGGGGGTGGGTGGGGGAAGCGTGCATTCTCCACAACAGCACCCATCAACGCAACGCGATGTGTGGAGATCGAAGAATCGACTGTGCTTGTGTATTGTTCTTTCGAGCGTCGCCCGGCATTTCCGGCGAGCGAAATCGTGTCCAACCACTTCTGGAATAACATTCAATGACCAGGCGAGTTCTCGATGTCGGACAGTGCAACCCGGATCACGCTGCGATCAGCCGATTGCTGAATGAGCATTTCGATGTTGAGATTGTGAGGGCTCATTCCGAGTCCGACATGGTTGCCGCGTTGCAGTCGGGCCATTTCGATCTGGTGCTGATCAATCGGAAGCTGGACCGTGACTACAGCGAAGGTCTCGACATCGTTCAATTGATCAAATCGGATTCTGCGATGAGCACCGTTGCGGTCATGCTGGTTTCAAATTATCCGGAGGCTCAGGAGTCGGCGGTGGCTGCCGGAGCTGTCTATGGGTTCGGGAAAGCCGGGCTCGGCAACGCGGACGTGCTCGAACGTCTGGCTGCGGTCCTCGCTTCTGGCGAGTAGCGGGTGGCCGTTGATGCAAGCGGCAAACGGCGCACGAAAACAGCCGCGAGATTGATTCTCGCGGCTGCTTTGTGGTTCAGAGATCAAAATCGTCTGCGAATCAGGAAGTTGTTTCTTCCGATTCAGCGGCTTCGGCCGGCGCGTCCGAAGTTTCTTCAGGAGCGTCTGCTCCTGCTTCAGCAGCGGCTTCAATGGCCTTGACGGTTTTGGCAGGGAAGCCTGAATTCTTCAGAGCAGCGACCGCTTTGGCCGCATCAAACTTGCCAGCTTCGACAGACACGGTTGCGGTCAGGGCGTCTGCATCGATTTCGACGTTCGCTACACCCGGTAGCGATTTCAACGATTTGGTAACCGTTGCTCGGCAGCCGCCTCAGGTCATGCCCGGGCAGTAAAATTCGATCGTCGTTGCTGACGCGTCTGGCAGCTCCATGGCGACTTCAGTCGAAGCCGGCTTGGTGGAGATGTCAGTCGTGCTCTCAGGCACGGCGTCGGGGGCACTTCCCTGCGTGCAGCCGATCGCTGCCGCCAGAAGAAGCATGGGAAAATACTTCGTCATTTGATTGTCCTTTGTGAAACGAACGTCTGTTTGCCAGACCGTAGGCCGCGACATGAACCACTGTCGCGAATAGAAACCGGCAGGAAGTGTAGCAAACCCATGCCCGCTGAAACGTACGAAATCACACTTTTAGCTGTTCAGGGTTGGGTTCTGATCCTGTCGCCGCTGCCTTGAACGGCAGAGATCTGAATGAATATCGACCAAGTCGGCAGGCATGTCCCGCGTGATTTTTCAGATTATTCGACAGACTGCTGTAAGATCGCGGGCCGGCAGTTGTGATATCTCTCAAAGGCGAATGAATGCAAACCTCTCCGGAAACAAGGCCGAGCCTGCTGCTGCGACTGCGGAATCCGCAGGACGAGCAGGCGTGGCGTGAATTTCTGGAGATTTACGAACCGTTGATCGAACGCCTGGCGAGACGGCGAGGCCTGCAACACGCGGATGCTCGCGAGCTGGTTCAGGAAGTTCTGCTGGCGGTTTCGGGAGCGATTGATCGTTGGGAACCTGACGAGGCGAAAGGTTCGTTTCGCGGCTGGCTGTCGACGATCACCCGCAACCTGACGATCAACCTGCTCAAACGCGAAGGGCGACAGACACGCGGAACCGGGGACAGCGAGTTCGCTCAACTGATGAACGAACAACCGGATCCCGTGGGAGAGAACACCGCGCTGTTCGATCTGGAATATCGGCGGCGGCTGTTTCAGTTTGCGGCGGAGCATGTTCAGGAGCAGTTTGAAGAAGCAACCTGGCAGGCGTTCTGGAAGACGAGCGTTGAGCAGCAGCCTCTGGTCGACGTGTGCGAAGAGTTGGGGTTGTCGCGAGGCGCGATCTACGTGGCGCGAAGTCGCGTCATGGCGAAACTGAGAAAACACATTGAGAAACTGGAATCGGAAGTTTGAGTCATGGCCGTTCGTGTTTCCCCCTGCAATCCTGATCGGTTGAAGCAGTTGCTGGACGAGCAACTCAGCGATGGCGAACAGGTTGCCGTTGCCGAGCATCTCGAAGACTGCGACGCCTGTCGATCAGCTTTGGAGACGCTGGCGGCCGGGCACGAATGGTGGGACGAAGCCAGCTCGCTACTCAACGCCGATATGGACACAGCCGAAAAATGGCACGCTGAAACGTCCAGTTCAGTGGGTGATTCGGAAGATGCCGACTTCATTGTTTCGCCGTTGTCGACGGTTGAAAGTTCGGTCGGAAACGTGCCGCTGGATTTTCTGGAACCGTCCGACAGCCCGGCGATGCTCGGCAAACTTGGCGACTAAGACATCATCGAACCGATCGGTTGCGGCGGGATGGGTGTCGTCCTGAAAGGGTACGATTCGAAACTCAACCGCTTCGTCGCTGTGAAAGTTCTGGCACCGCACTACGCGACCAGCACCGCGGCACGAAAACGATTTGCCCGCGAAGCGAAAGCGGCCGCCGCCGTTGTCCATCCGCACGTCCTGGCAATTCACTCGGTCGATTCGACGGGGCGGCTGCCGTTCCTGGTCATGCCGTTTGTCGATGGCGAGTCTCTGCAGGAACGCGTTCGTCGGAACGGCCAACTTGGAACCAAAGAAGTTTTGAGGATCGGCATTCAGGCGGCTCGCGGTCTGCAGGCGGCGCATGAGCAGGGGCTCGTTCATCGCGATATCAAACCGGGAAACATCCTGCTGGAACGCGACGTCGAACGAGCCATGCTGACCGACTTTGGTCTCGCTCGCGCCGTGGACGATGCCAGCATGACTCGCAGCGGAGTCATCGCCGGCACGCCGCAGTTCATGTCTCCCGAACAGGCTCGCGGCGAAGCTGTCGATCATCGATCAGACCTCTTCAGCCTGGGCAGCGTCCTGTACACGATGTGCGCCGGCCGGCCGCCGTTCCGTGCGGAAACGACAATGGGTTTGCTGCGGCGGATCATCGATGTCGATCCTCGGCCGCTGCCGGAAGTCAACGCGGACATTCCGGTCTGGCTCGCCGCGATCGTCGACAAGTTACACGCAAAAAACGCCGACGACCGTTTCGATTCAGCGGGCGAACTTGCAGACCTGCTCGAAGGCTGCCTCGCTCACGTTCAGCAGCCGACGAAAACGCCGCTGCCGGATTCGATACCGCAGCCGGTCGTCGAACCGAAACAGACGCAAAGATGGAAGATCGTCGCGGGCGCTTCACTGGCCGTCGTTGTGACCGCGTTGGTTGTTACCTCTCAGTCCCTGTCGGAATGGTTGGCTCCATCAGCCGCAGTTCCGAAGACCGTTGTCGCCGACAGTCACGGTCTGGCAGCGGCCGATGCCATCTCACCAGAAGCCGCAGTGTCGGAGACATCGGACGCAGCGTCGGAAGAAGTTGCGTCACTGACTGCGGCAGACACGTCGTGGGAGTCCGACATCGGTCAGGACATCGGTTTGCTGTCTCAGCGGATCGACGTGCTTGTAGAAGAACTTCCGCTCAAAGTGGAAGTCGGCCTGTCAGGCCAAACGGAAACATCGTTGGACCAGGAAGGTCCGACACAGGAACAATGATGAAAATAGTGTGCCACTGGCTCTGCCAGTGCGGCACTGTCTGCAAACTGCGTTTCTAAAAGCACTGGCAGAGCCAGTGGCACACGGAAAGTTGAGTGGCCCGTCTCTGTTGTCAGCAGGCGGCTAACTGATTCTGTTCGGGAGTAACTGATGAGAATTCGCATTGCCATTGGTGTCGTGTTCGGGCTTGCTGCTGCCTTCGCGTTCGTATTTCTGCAATTTCGGGCCGAGGCAATGGCTCAACAGGTTTCAGTTGTCGAGGAGGTTACTCAGCAGGTTTCGCCGGAAGAACCGCTAGCGAACGAAACGAATCCGTTTGGTTCGAATCAGGTCTCCTCTGACTCTGAGGTCCAGCTGCCCGCCGTGTCGGATTCGGCTGGAACTACGGCTGTCTTTGCTGAAGACGAAAAAGTCGTGAACGAAGAGCCGGCGACATCGGACCCATTCTCCGATGACACACCGCCGAGTCGATCTTCGAAACCACTCCCGCCCGGCGGTCAGTCGGTGGACTCCGACTCCGAAAGTTACGACCCGTTCAGTTCGGCTGGGACCAAAGTGCCATCCGAACCTTCTGGGGCCGCTGACGCATTCGCTTCGGAATTCGAATCGGGTGGCGACGATTTCGGTTCGTCCTTGAAGGAGCATCCGCTTCGCATCATTCGTCTTCGAACTGTGCGAGCGGTATCTGTTCGCGCGATCATTGAGAATATTTTCCAGGAAGAAGCGAACAAGCAACGCTGGATCATCCGCACGGAAGAACAGTCAAACAGTCTTATCTTCAAAGGTCTGGCCGATCAGTTTGAGCAAATCAAGCGGCTTGTCACCGAACTCGACCGATCGGCAGCAACACCGGTCGATACTCAGAAGAAAACCCAGTCGTGGCCAGTCCCGCATGGTTTTGTTGACGCTTCCGAAGATGGCTCACGCGTAGATGCCGGTCAGTG
>CALDJX010000367.1 GCA_937899075.1 uncultured Planctomyces sp.
CGTCGCGTCTTCGTTCTCCAGATCAGAGGAGTGGGCACGTTGGACTGTTTCTGCTCGCTGTGCCGTTCTGACCGGGTCGGCGATCTCTTCGAAGACCGTTTGCGCTGTTTTCTGCGCTGTGAGACCTGCCGCCTGGTCTTTGTGCCGTCCGAGTTTCATCTATCGCCAGGTGAAGAAAAGACCCAGTACGATCACCACGAAAACTCGCCGGATGATCTGAATTATCGAAAGTTTCTCGGCCGACTCTTCGAGCCTGTAAACGCTCGTCTCTCGCCCGAAAGCACAGGTCTGGACTTCGGTTCCGGGCCGGGACCGACGCTGTCAGTGATGTTCGAAGAGGCCGGGCACGACGTCGCCATTTACGACCCGTTTTATGCACCGGACCGGACGCCGCTGACTCATCAGTACGACTTCGTCACGGCCAGCGAGGTCGTTGAACACTTCCGCAACCCCGCCGAAGATCTGCGGCGACTCTGGTCGTGCGTCAAACCCGGCGGTCTGCTGGGCATCATGACGAAGCAGGCTCTCGACCGGGCATCGTTTAAAAAGTGGCACTACAAGAACGACCCAACCCACGTCAGCTTCTTCTCTCGCGAAACGTTTACCTGGCTCGCTGAGAAATGGAGTGCCGAGCTGACCTTCGTCGGCAGCGACGTTATTCTCCTTTCAAAAGTTCACCGAGGCTGACCGCTCATTTTTTTCTGTACGACGAGCCGTACAGAAGTGGTCGCTGATTTTCCTGTCATGTTTTTCTGGAAGCGTCCGAGGCCTAAACAATGACGTGTATGAGATGGTGGATTGTCGTTGTGGCGGCATTCGTTGTGGCACCTGCTGTTACGGACGCCGTGGAAGGCGGCGACTCAAATGCCGAGCAACGTCTTCACTTCGATGGAGTAAGCGGGCCAGCCAGGGGGAAGCACATTGTTTTCGTGACGGGCGAGGAGTACTACCGGTCGGAAGAAGGGATGCCGATGTTTGCGAAGATTCTTTCGCAGCGGCATGGCTTCGATTGCACAGTGCTTTTTGCGATTGATCCGAAAGACGGCTTCATCAACCCGAACAAGACTCACCAGATTCCCGGCGTGGAAGCGCTGGCGTCGGCAGATTTGCTCGTCTTGTTTACCCGGTTTCGTGAGTTGCCTGACTCCGACACGAAGCACATTGCGGACTTTATTAACGCCGGGAAGCCAGTCATCGGCTTTCGAAACGCGACGCACCCGTTTCGTTATCCGGCGGACAGTCGCAGTAAGTACGCAAGCTGGAGCTTCCGAAGTCAGCAATGGCCTGGAGGGTTCGGGCAGCAGATTCTTGGTGACACCTGGGTTTCTCATCACGGCAAATTTCAGAAGGAAGCGACGCTGGCTCGGGTGAATTCTCAGCACGCTGATCATCCGGTTTTGCGAGGTGTCGCGCCGGAACTGTTTGCTCGAACAGACGTCAACGGCGTGAACAAACTCACGGCCGACGACACGGTCCTTTATCACGGTCATGTGCTGCCGGGACTTAGTCGCACGGATTTACCCGTGACCGATGGGCGCAACGACTCACCGATGCCGTGGGCGTGGTTCCACAAGTACACGGCTCCATCGGGTATGAAAGGGCGATCATTCTGTCTTACCGCGGGCTCGTCGACGGACTGGCTTGAGGAAGATTTGCGACGGATTGTGGTCAACGCCGTTTATTCTTTGACTGGCCTTGAGAAGCAAATCTCCGCTCGAAGCAATGTCGACTTCGTGGGAACTTACGAGCCGACAGCTTTTGGCTCGCACACTGACGAAGAGTGGAAGTCGCTGAATCTGACACCGGCAGACTTCGGACTCGTTGATCGCTGATTCAGGAACGCCGTCGCAGAACGTTGGACGTCGCGAAGTTCTGGATTGATGAGTAGGCTGGAACAAGCGCAGTTCTGGCAGTCTGACGCTGTTTCAAATGCCGGAACTGCGCTGCGCTTGTTCCAGCCTACAGTCAGTCGAATTGAGAGTTGAACGTGGAAGCGTCTGAAGAACCGAACGAGAAACCTGTTCCAACAAATGAAGAATTGCGGCAGGCCGTCGCGATCCTGGAACGCGTTGCTGGCGATCGAGCTTTGCTGGTCGGGTTGAACAAGGAAGATCATCAGCGGTTGATCCAGGCGGCTGAGCGGGTGGCGAGTCCGGATCGGAAAGACCGCAAGCGGCTGGTTCGAGCGATCAGGAAACGCGAGCAGACTGAGGTCACTCAGCAGAAAGCCGAAGACGAACGGCGACTCGCCAAAACCGGGATTCGCACTCCGCTGGGTACTCGACAGTTGAAGCGGCCTTGTCCGCCGGCGCCGTTCGATCCTGAAGTGGCTCCACAGGCCGACGTTGCCGATGAGAATTTCATTGATCGGTTGAACGTCCCGCGAAACTGCTACATCTGCAAACGAGAATACAACCTCGTCCACGTTTTCTACGACGCTCTTTGTCCCGACTGTGCGGCGCTGAACTGGGAACGCCGCGAACGGACGTGTGACCTTTCCGGTCGTTATGCCTTGCTGACCGGCGGGCGAGTGAAGATCGGCTATCAGGCTGCTCTGAAGCTTCTGCGAGCGGGCTGCCACGTGGTCGTCACGACTCGATTTCCACGAGACGCGGCCACGCGGTTTACGTCTGAAGCAGACAGTTCAGATTGGACAGGGCGGCTGCAGATTCACGGGATTGATCTGCGGCACACGCCCAGTGTCGAAGCCTTTGCCGATCATCTTTGCGAGACGCTGCCCAGGCTCGACTTCATTCTCAACAACGCTTGCCAGACAGTTCGCCGTCCTCCAGGTTTTTACGGCCACCTGATGGAGGATGAACGAAAGCTCGCGGAGCATTTGCCGGCGGCCGCTCAGCCGTTGCTTGAGTCTTACGAAGCTCTCCGGCGCAAAGGAACAATGTCGAACGGCGAAGACGCCAATGCACAATTGCCGGCGCAAGTGGGAAGCAGTCTCGCTGGAATTCAGCGAGCCGCTGAGCTGTCTCAACTTCGGTTGGCTCCGGAAGATGCTCACAACGGCGAAGAGTTGTTTCCGACCGGGCAACTCGATAGCGACCTGCAGCAGGTCGATCTCCGCACTATGAATAGTTGGCGGCTGCGGCTGGCCGATGTTTCGACGGTCGAGCTGCTGGAAGTCCAACTGGTCAACTCGATCGCCCCGTTCATTCTGAATGCTCGGTTGAAGCCGCTGATGCAGCGTGTCGAAACGCCGGACAAACACATCGTCAACGTATCGGCGATGGAAGGCGTTTTTTATCGAGCCTACAAAACGGACAAGCATCCGCACACAAACATGGCGAAGGCGGCGTTGAACATGCTGACTCGGACGTCGGCTCAGGATTACGCCCGCGACGGGATCCACATGAACAGTGTCGACACCGGCTGGATTACTGATGAAGACCCCGTCGACATCGCTCAACGCAAAACGGAAGAACTCCGCTTTCACCCACCGCTCGACCAGATCGACGCGGCGGCGAGAATCTGCGATCCCATCTTCACCGGATTTCTGACCGGCGAGCATCAATGGGGGCAGTTTCTGAAGGACTACCAGATTGCCAACTGGTGATTCGCCGCGTTTGACAACGTCGACGACAGGTCTTATCCCTTTGCGCCTTTTCGCCGTGGTTCATGTCTCGCGAAGCAGTGCTGGAGATTTGCAATTCTGACGCAAAGACGCAGAGACGCAAAGGTTCGCAAAGGAGTCACATAAGTGTCTTTGCGAAACTTTGCGGCTCAGCGTCTTTGCGTCAGATCGAACACTTTTCCGATTTACCAATTAACCACTCTGAAATCCTCGGATGTGTACTCACCGTGAGGATTCCCCGCAGACAGTCCCCTTCAACCCGGAAGAGCTGATTATGAAACGGCTGATTCTTATTCTCGCGATTCTTGCTGCGGCTCAGATTCTTCGTTTTGAATCCGCGCACGCAGCAGACAGTTCGTCGGCGAATCGCCCGAACATTCTGTTTGCGATCGCTGATGACTGGTCGTTCGGTCATGCCGGAGCGTACGGCTGCGGTTGGGTTGAGACTCCGAACTTCGATCGCGTCGCAAAGGAAGGGATTCTGTTCACGCGAGCGTACACGCCAAACGCCAAGTGTGCTCCGTCGCGAGCAATCATCCTGACGGGGCGATATTCGTGGCAGTTGGAAGAAGCCGGCAATCACATGGCGATTTTTCCGCCTAAGTTCGGCAGCTTTATGGAACGTCTCGAAGCAGACGGTTATTCGACGGGGTTCACTGGCAAAGGCTGGGCTCCGGGCGTCGCTAACGATGTGAAAGGGAAGCCTCGCCGAATTACAGGGCGAGTGTTTCAAGGGAAGTCCGCCAAGCCTCCTGCCACAGGGATTTCACGCAACGACTACGCAGCTAACTTCGGAGACTTTCTGAAGAGTAGCTCGGAAGGGAAACCGTGGGCTTTCTGGCTGGGAACGACTGAGCCTCATCGTGGTTATGAATTTGGCTCGGGCGTGCGGCTTGACAAAAAGCTCGGTGATGTGGATCGTGTTCCTGGTTACTGGCCAGACAACGAGACGATCCGCAACGACATGCTCGACTACGCAATCGAGGTTGAGCATTTCGACAATCACCTGGGAAAGGCTCTGGCATTGCTGGAAGCGGTCGGCGAGTTGGACAACACGCTGATCGTCGCGACGTCGGATCACGGCATGCCGTTTCCGCGAGCGAAGGGGCAGGCCTATGACCACTCGAATCACATTCCTCTGGCGATTCGGTGGGCGGGGGGAATCAAAGGCGCAGGCCGGACTGTCGACGACTTTGTTGATTTCGCCGACCTGGCACCGACGTTCCTGGAAGCCGGACAGGTGTCGGACGCCGGGCCGATCATGCAGCCGATCAGTGGTCGCAGCCTGATTCCGATCTTCAAGTCGGATCAGGCAAGTACGAAAGAGCCGCACCGCGATCACGTTCTGGTCGGTAAGGAACGGCACGACATCGGTCGACCGAATAACTGGGGATACCCGATTCGCGGGATCGTCAAAGGCGACATGCTGTACCTGCACAATTTCAAAACGGACAGGTGGCCAGCCGGGGATCCTCTGACTGGATACCTCAACTGCGACGGCAGTCCGACGAAATCGTTGGTGCTCGACATGCGGCGTCACGGAACGAGCCAGGACTTCTGGGATCTGTGTTTCGGCAGACGACCGGCAGACGAACTTTACGACCTGTCGAGCGATCCTGATTGCGTGAAGAATCTCGCCAGCGAGCCCGATAATGCAAAGACGATGGCTGCTCTGAAAAAGCAGCTCTTCAGCGAGTTGAAGTCGCAGGGCGATCCTCGGATGAGCGGCAAGGGCGACGTGTTCGACTCTTATCCTTATTCGGGAGCGAGCACCGACAACTTTTACGATCGGTTCATGTCGGGCCAGAAGGTGAAGGCCGGCTGGGTCAATCCGACCGACTTTGAAAAAGAACCGGTCGAATAACCTTGACGGTTTCAGCATCAACTCATCGGCAGGGAAGCAGCGACGTGAGTACGAAAGAGTCAGAGCAGAGTGAGTCCAGAGTGGTCTCGCCGGGAACTGCCGAACGTCTTGTTCGAACGGCAGACGGTCAGGAATTGCGAGTTCCCGATGCGTGGGAACTATTGCCGCCGGGCGACGCAGCGCTGACTCGGCGAGTCAAGGCGGGCGGTGCAACGTGGACCGTGCAGGAGAAGAAGGGGCGTCGGACGTTTTCGAAAGGAGTGTGGGCTCCGGCTGATCGAATCGCCGCCGTGCGTGCGGATCTGGAAGTTGAACGCTCAACCGAGTCGTATGCCAGAAAGCGACAAGCAGATGTCAAACGGCGAGAACTCAAGCAGACGGAGTACGTCGAAGACTTCAGCGCAGCCGTGCTCGCGTTCTTGAACTTCAGTTCTCGTCATGCAGAGATCGCTGGCAGACTTGCCAACGCTGTGGCCGAGCACGCGACGCCCGTCGGAAGTGGAACGGTCGCTCGGACAAAGCGGATTCCGATCGAGCAGCGAGCCGAGTCTGCAGTCATCGCCTGGCTGCGTCACCAGACGACCGCTTATGACCACATGAAGATCGCTCGGGTGAAAGGGAAGCGACGGGAAGTCAGACGGATGCTGGCGGAAGAGTCGCGGCGTTTGCTGACTGGCTACCGTGGCAACGAAGTCGTCGACGCTGAAAGATGTCCGCTTCAGATTGCTCTGCGATCCATCGAGCGTGAAGCTGGGCCCTCGTCAGATTCTTCGACCAATGTTTAACGTCGGTTTTTTTCGCTCGGCAGGCGGCTACGATCCCGGTTTGATCGTCCAATGGATGGACGGCTCATTGTTGTTGCTGGAGATTTCGGATGATCAACGCACTTTATGTAATCGGTGCTTTCCTGGTGCTCGTCACGATTTACGACGTCGTGCAGAGAAAGCATGCGATCCTGCGGAACTTTCCGATCCTTGGGCACTTTCGCTATCTGCTTGAAACGATCGGCCCCGAGCTGCGGCAGTACATCGTCACCAGTAATAACGAAGAACGCCCCTTCAGTCGTGACGAACGAAGCTGGGTGTACGCGTCATCCAAAAAGCAGAACAACTATGTCGGCTTCGGGACGGACAACGATCTCGAGCAGTCGCCGAACCACCTGATCATCAAGCATTCGGCTTTTCCGCTGCCGGACATCCGGCCGGGCGATCCGAAGTACGACCCGAAATTCAGAATCGCCTGCCCGAAGATTCTCGGCGAGGCGAGGAACCGAAAGCACGCTTTCAGACCTGCGTCGGTGGTCAACGTCTCGGGGATGAGTTTCGGATCGATGAGCGGTCCGGCCGTGGAAGCATTGAATCGAGGATGCGGTCTCGCAGGATGTCTCCACAACACCGGCGAAGGTGGAATTGCAGAATATCACCAGCATGGCGGAGATTTGATCTGGCAGATTGGTACCGGCTACTTTGGCTGTCGAAACGAGTCTGGCGGCTTCGATCTGCAACGCTTCAAGGAGAACGTCGATAAAAACAACGTCAAAGCCATTGAAATCAAACTCAGTCAGGGAGCGAAGCCAGGCTTGGGTGGGCTTCTGCCGGCTGCAAAAATCACACGGGAGATCTCAAAGATTCGTGGCATTCCAATGGGGAAAGACTGTGCCAGCCCCTCGAGCCATTCCGCATTTCACGACGTCGATTCTATGCTCGACTTTGTGGAAATGCTGGCTGACGAAAGCGGACTGCCGGTTGGAATCAAGTCGGCCGTTGGCGAGTCTCAGGTCTGGACGGACCTTGCACGATTGATGGACACGACCGGACGCGGCGTTGACTTCATCACGGTGGACGGAGGCGAAGGCGGAACAGGAGCAGCACCGCTGGTATTTTCCGATCATGTTGCGCTGCCGTTCAAGCTGGGATTCACTCGCGTGTACCGGGAGTTTTTTGAGCGAGGAGTTCACAATCAGATTCTCTTCGTCGGGTCAGGGAAACTTGGGTTTCCGGCATCCGCCATTCTGGCCTTCGCGCTGGGGTGCGACATGGTGCACGTCGCTCGCGAACCGATGCTCTCGATCGGCTGCATTCAGGCGCAAAGGTGTCACACCGGACATTGCCCGACCGGAATCGCAACACAAAACCGCTGGCTGATGCGAGGTCTTGATCCAACTCACAAAGGCGCCCGTATGGCCAACTACATCGTGACGCTGCGGAAGGAGATTCTGCAGTTGTCACGTGCGTGCGGAGTTGCTCATCCGTCACTCGTCACCGCAGACCAGTGCGAAATTATTGACGAAAAATTCGGCAGCCTGACCGCCAGGCAAGTTTTTCAGCTCGCAGAATCCGTCGAGTATGGCTTGCCGAGCGACGAGCAGCGGAAGACGTTCCTGGAGTTGCCGCCGCTGGTGTAGGTCAGGCTCTTCGGACTCGGCCACCCGTCGCGCGATGGCTTTGGCGGAAGGAAGCCGATGGCGTAAGGTCCGCAATGCGGCGCCTTCGCCTAAATGAATATCGTTTACCGCACGTATGAAATAATTGCCCCCTATGCCCGACCGTGATGAACTTGCTTTGGAATTTCTGGAACAGATTCCGTACGAGCCTTACCCTGTCCAGGAAGAGGCGATTCTTAAGTGGTTTGATACTGAGCAGGGCGTGCTGGTTTCGGCTCCGACCGGGACGGGGAAGACGCTGATTGCGGAAGCGGCTTTGTACGAGGCTCTGCACACCGGCAAGACGGCTTACTACACGACTCCGTTGATCGCGCTGACGGATCAGAAGTTTCAGGAGATTCAGGCCGCCGCCGTTCGCTGGGGATTTCAGCCCGAAGACGTGGGACTCGTCACGGGCAATCACAAAGTGAATCCCGACGCCAAAGTGCTGGTCGTTGTCGCCGAAATTCTGCTTAATCGATTGCTGAATCGCGACGACTTTGACTTCTCGGAAGTCTCATCGGTCGTGATGGACGAGTTTCACAGCTTCAACGATCCGGAGCGCGGTGTCGTCTGGGAATTGTCGCTCAGCCTGCTGCCGAAACACGTCCGACTGATGCTGCTGTCGGCGACGGTCGGCAATTCGGCCGACTTCATGATCTGGCTGAACCGGTCGCACGGTCGACGGCTGGATCTCGTTAAGAGTGAAGATCGCAAGGTGCCGCTGCGTTATCACTGGGTGCCCGATCAACTGCTCAACGAGCAGCTTGAGATGATGGCCGACGGCGACGACGACGACCGCAAAACGCCGACGCTGCTGTTCTGTTTTAACCGCGAAGAATGCTGGAGCGTCGCCGAACAACTCAAAGGCAAAGCGTTGCTCAGCGACGGGCAGCAGAAGTTGCTGGTCGAAGAATTGAAAAAGCACGACTGGTCTCAAGGCATCGGCCCGAAGCTCAAAACAATTATCCTGCGCGGCGTCGGAGTTCACCACGCCGGAGTCCTGCCTCGCTACAAACGGATCATCGAATACCTCTTCCAGCAGAAACTGCTGACCGTTTGCGTCTGCACCGAAACGCTGGCCGCGGGCATGAATCTTCCGGCTCGTTCGGTACTGATGACCGATCTGCTGAAAGGTCCGCCGGGCAAGAAGAAGCTGATCGACCCCAGTGTCGCGCATCAGATTTTTGGTCGAGCCGGTCGGCCGCAGTTCGACACCGAGGGACACGTCTTTGCACTCTCGCACGAGGACGACGTCAAGATCCACCGCTACAAACTGAAGATGGATCAGATCCCCGAGGACACCAAAGATCCGCTGCTGATGAAAAAGCGGAAGCAGATGAAAAAGAAGATGCCGTCGCGTCGGACGACGGTTCAATATTGGAACGAAGACCAGTTCACACGTTTGATCGAAGCCCCGCCGACAAAACTTCAGAGTCAGGGATTCATTCCGTGGAGACTGCTCGCGTACCTGCTGTCGCGATCGCCGGACGTCTCGCTGATCCGTACCGTCGTCAGCAAACGACTGATGAATCCGAAGCAGCTCGAAACGTCGCAGAAGCGGCTGATCGAAATGCTCATCACGCTGCACCGAGCCGGCTTCATCCAGCTTGACCCGAAACCGCCACCGAAATCAGAAGACGGTGATAAGTCAACGGGCGACGACGGCAGCCGCAGCGAGACATCAAAGCCTCAGCCACTCCGCGACCGGCTTCGAGAGCTCGACAACAACGGTGCGTTCGGTCCACAAATCCCCTGGGACGGCACCTACGGCGTGCCGACTCCCGTTGAGGACACGGCCGCTGCCGCATCGATCGACTCCGCTGATCAGGAAGAAGCTGCAAACGAATTCGGTGATGGCGTCGATCAAGGCGACGTTCCAGTCCCCGACTCTGCGGACCCTTCACCCGAACCATCGCCGTCCGAGTCTGAAGCCGTCGTTGGGCCGGAAGTCACAGAACCGGTAGTCACGGAGCCAGTAGTCGCGCCGGTCGTCAAAGAACCAGCCGTCAGCAAGCCAAAGAACGATCCGCCCAAAAGTCAGCCTGCGCGCTTAACGTCATCACTGAAACTCCTGCTTGAATCTCAAGGAGTCGACATCGGAGGCACGGGCAAAACGGCCGACGGCAAATCGAAAGTCAGACTCGCCAATGATCCGACCGCGAAAGAGCCTGACTACGAGCCCGAGCGAGCCTACCCCAACGAGCCACTAACCAACCTGCTCAGCTTTAAGAGTATCAACCCGCTGTACGGGATGTTTCTGCTCGACGTGCTGCCATTTGCCAGTGGCCCCGAGCGTGTCCAGGCTCTGGAAAGCGTGCTCGTATTTCCGGGTGCTGTATCAAGGAACCTGCGAATTCCTCGTCCCGACGTCATGCCGCTCAGCCCGTTCGCCACCGACTTTCTGAATCCCGAACTCCTCCAGCGAGGCCTGGCCACGATCACAGAACTCGGCGGCACGAAACAGGACGATGACGAGAATGACGAAAGAGGCGGCTACCGCGAACCCGAAGAATGGGTCCGCCCGCTGAACTTCCCCGAGAAGCTGATGCGGCTGTTCCGGTCAGAGTATCCAGGCGTGTCGGACGTCGCGATGACCGACGTCTGGGCCGCGGGCGAGCTGCTGAACTTCGGCGGCGACTTCAACAAGCTGGTGACCACTCGCAAGATTGCCAAACAGGAAGGCATCCTCTTCCGCCACATCCTGCGTTTCGTTTTGCTGTGCGAAGAGTTCGTTCCGCATGTTGATAAAGATTCGGTCTGGCACGGCGAGCTGCATTCGATCTCGCACCAGCTCATGGAAGCCTGCCGAGAGATCGACCCGCGCAGTACCGACATGATGATCGAATCCGCCCACGCAGTGGACCCGCTGCTCGCTGAGACGCCGGCCGCCGTTCAGACGCCAAATGCATCACCGTCGTAAAGTCAGGCCGCCCCTGATGAAATCGGAACAGAAGGACGCACAGATCGCGAAGGACATGCTGACTAAACGCGAAACGTTTCAGGCTCGCTCAAGCGATCCTTCGCGGCATTTGCGGTCTTCGGTTCAAGCTGTCATGAGAAACGGATTTTCTACGTGCGGAAAC
>CALDJX010000368.1 GCA_937899075.1 uncultured Planctomyces sp.
CGCCGTTTGAAACCATCAGCGTTGTGTTGTCAGTCCCCATGTCGAGCATGATCGTGTGCTCTTCCGGGGCGACGAATTCGTCTTCGGTGCTGCGGCGGATTCCCAACGTGTCGTAACAGTGGAAGTTGTAGAGTGCCAAAGGCGCGATCTGCACAACTTCGACTTCGACCTTCGCTTCGGTGAATGGTCGCAGAGCTTCGTAAACCTGCTCGGTCTTCATTGCGAAGAGACCGACTTCGGCCCCCAGCATGAAGCCGCTTTCCTCGATGCCGCCGCCGAGCGTCTGGAAGTCCCAGATGACATCTTCCAGAGCGAACGGAATCTGCTGACGGGCTTCGTACTTGACGACGTCGGCGACCTTGCTGCTCTCGACTGGCGGCAGTTGGATGAACCGTGCCAGAGCTGAATGTCCCGGAAGGCTGATCGCGACCAGATCGCCGGTAACGTCGTTTCGCGAGAGGAACGTTTCCAAGGCCTGCTTGATCAGTTCGCGAGGGATCGCGTCTGGCTGGCTGAGAATTTTTGGGTGCGGAATGTAGTCGTACGCGACGGCGAGCACTTGCTCTGCCTGTGCGGCGTACTTCAGGCGAATGGCTTTCAGCCCGGCCTGCCCAATGTCAATTCCCCAGACTGCTCTGTTTTCTGCCATGATGGACCGTTTCCTGAAGACTGTCAGACGATGCACCGGAATCAGGTGATTATCAGAGAGAACTCTCTGAAAAGAGATTTACCTGAGTGGACGTGATGTATTTCGTAATATTTTCCGAACCAGACGATCAATGGGCGGACCGGAAAAAGTTCGCATCAGACGGTGACACAAAGATGTGAATTGAGTTGAAAGAGTTTACCGAACTGACGCTGTCGCAGGAGTTTAGCAGTCGTTATCAATAAAGAAACCAGACAATGATTGTCGATTCTGACGCCTGTACCGCCCACCGGTTTCCGACACCTGCGAGACAAACTGGAACAGTTAGAATTTCACATTCAACATGACCTTCGCGTGGTCACGACGTCAGATTTCCAGGAACTGATGCGAAAGTGAAACGTCAATGGACGAGTAAGTGGTGACCAGGATCGAAGCGACGCCTGTGGTGTGACGCTTCTATTTCAAAACAGAACCTGCTCGCCAGACGGAACAAAGCAGTGAGAGTGGTTCCTTGGGAAATTAGTTCCAGGAAGTTCGCGAATTTATTCAAAGAAGTTCAGAAAACGCCCGGCAAGGTTTGCAACGGATTGTCGGTAAACAGGTTACGATCACTTAGTAGTTTTTGGGATTCTCTGACTCTGGTAACCTCGCGGCGTGATTAAGGCTGATCTTTCAACGTGTAGCGTTCCCTCGAAGACGATTTGACGTCGCGGCAGCAACCGTCTGGCGAACTCCGGGACTCGTTAGGGTCGGCCGCTCCAAAGCTGTTTCAGCAACGAATCCCGTTGGCAATTCGGTCGGTCGGTTGCGGAGCAACGCCCCTAATCAGTCAAATCCACTCGGCTTCGATGCTTCAAGCGATCGCGTGTTGGTTGTTAATGTTGTGTGTGAATAAAAAAGCGATTCCGATTACAGATGTCGTCTTAATTTGACACTGAGTGGTTGAAATGTCTTATCAGAAGGTCGTGGTTCTTATTCCCAGTCACAGTCTGGAAGACTTTCCGACGGAATTGGGGGACAAGCAGGCCGAGAGCCTGCTCAACGCTTTCGCAGTTGCCTTTCATCCGGAACTGGTTGCGTCAACAGGTCTGATGCCCGGCTGGCATCGAGCGGACGAGCCGACCACCGATGTCGATGGTTCCTTGATTATCGTGCCGATGGCCTGTGACGATCAGCTTCCCGCAGGCTGGGTCAGTCTGGCGAAAGAGCAGGGGGCGGTTGTGGTCTCGAGCCTGCATAAGCGGCATCAAATGGTCGCTGCTGCTTTAGCTGGACTGAAAAGCGGACCAGAGGCAGGTGACACATCGGGCTCGGAAAACTCGCCGGAACCGTCGCAGGATGGTGCGTCAGACGATGGTTCAGCGTCGCCCTCTGACGATTCGGAAACGCAGGATTCGGACGGTACAGAAGTCGAGAGCGCCGCCGTCGAAGTTTCGGCAGAGACGGCCTCAGACTTTTACGCGTTGGGGACGTGCTGGATTCTGCTGGAATTGCTGACTCGGCATATGCACCACTTCAATAGTTATGACGAAGTCTTCTTCGAAAAGATGTTGGTCGCTGCGGCAAAAGATGCCGTCAAGGGTGATGCTGAAGGTGTCGAAGTCTCGTTGCGAGCTTCGTACGAACTCCTGCTTGAAGCTCGTGAGCGATTTTTTCCTGTCGACTGCTACCTGCTTGATTTTTGCCTGCTGGCACCGGACATGGCCGGCGAAAAACTCGACGATCTGCTTCGTCAGGAAACGCCGGTGAACTATCTGCTTCGCGCACTGGATGCGCAGGCGATGGCCGAGAGTCATCCGGAAACCGTTGAGCTGATGAGGAAAGCCTGGAACGAAGGTCGTGCGGATGTCGCGGGCGGGGATCTTCAGGAACTGGCGGTCCCGCTGGTTCCACTCGAATCGGCAATTCTCGACCTTCAGCGTGGGCGGGCGGCGTTTCGAGAAATCTTTCAGCGGGAGCCGACAACCTGGGGGCGTCGGCGCTATGGACTCTCGCCAATGCTGCCTCAGTTGCTGCAGAAATCGGGATTTCATTCGGGTCTACATTTTTTGCTCGACGATGGCATTTACCCTGACCGTGAGCAAAGCCGCATGAGGTGGGAAGCGTGCGACAGCAGTTCCGTAGATGCCTACTCACGGATTCCGCTCGCGGCCGATTCGGCGTCGACCTGGCTCAGATTACCGGAGCGCATGGCCGAGACAATGGAGTCAGACCAGGTGGCTGCTCTGGCTCTGGCTCGCTGGCCCGAAACAAAGTGCCCGTTCTTCCAGGACCTCCGTCGGATGCAGAAGTACGCGCCGGTGCTCGGTCGGTTTGTGACGTTCGAAGAATACTTTCTGCACACCGACGACCACGGTGGCGGCTGGCACCACGACACGAAGCAGTACCTTTCTCCGTTCTTTGTTCAAGCGGTTGCTCGGCGTGAAGCCAACCCGATTACGCGGTTTCGTGACCATCTTCAGCGAGTCACACAGTTCGAAACCGCAGCCTGGCAGTCGGGCCTGGCCGCTGCTTTGATGGGTCGGCCGGTCGATGATCAAGCGGCTTCGAGCCTCCTGACAGAACTTGAGAAGGCCGGCCCCGACGTCTACGAATCCAGTGACGAGGAATCGAGCAAAGTCGTTGCCGACGCCGAGCAGGCACTGAGCGATTTTCAGTTGAAGGCTGGCGAAAAACTCAGTCGTGTGATTATGCACGGCGCGGAGTCTCGGGCGGGCTGGCTGTGCGTCAACACCTTGTCGTTTCCTCGGCGAGTCGTCGTCGACCTCGAGTCAGAGAATCCTGACCCCGGAGAAACAGCCGGGCATCGAAACCTTCCGGCGATCAGCGGCCCGGTCAAAGCTTTGCAGTTTGACGGGACCCGAAAGCAGGTTCTTGTCGAGATTCCCGCGGCCGGTTTTGCATGGTTTCCTGAAGGCGAGAGTTCAACCGACTCATCGAAAGGTTTGCTGGCAGAGGGGCTACGATTGCAGAACGAGT
>CALDJX010000369.1 GCA_937899075.1 uncultured Planctomyces sp.
CCTTTGCGTCGATCAGATTTAACGACCATGAGTAATCGTTGGTGGCCAGGTAGGCGCCTCCGCAAACGCCAAGCAGTCCACCACCATCGCTGATGTATTTCCTCACGGCCTGACGACCCTTTTCACCGAGTGCCTTGCCCTGCTTGCTGCCGCTCCCGCCTGGCTGAACCAGCACGTCGATATCGGCCAGCTTTCCGCCGCGTATATCGTCAGCCGTGAGCCGGACGACCTCAAACTTTCCACCGTCCGCTGGTTTCAATGCAGCAATCAGGTTCTCACTACTCGGACCGACTCCGTCTCCTCGAAAGACTGCGACCCGAACTGGGGCATCGTCTCCAAAAGTCGGAGCCGCAGTGATCAACAGGAGAATCAGGATTCGAATACTCATCAATAGCTCACAATCATCGAATGACGACAAGGTTAACCGGCCTGCAGCAAGGCCGACTGACGTTTCATTTTACGTTGGAATCAGTTCCCTGTTTCCGTTTGATAAATCTGATCTGCATGAATTTCGTAAATTCATTTCAGGCTTGCCAGGGACCGACAGGACGAGGACCAACATCCATCGGCTCTCCTCCATCCATCAAGATCGAGACCGTGACCAGAATAGTGCGAACGTCTCTGCTGTCCAGGTCAAACGAGGGGGCACACGGCGGAAACTAATCGGTTTCAATGACCGAGTGTCGCTCGCAACAGGTCGGCTGCGTCGGAGTGGATCCGTACCTCGGTCGAGTAACCGGGAGCGTAGGCCGCGACGACGTCGAAGTGTTGCTCGTTGAGCGCCATTGTGAGCAGGTCTTCGGCGGCCAGAGTCTTTCGACCGGCTCGATCGGTCAGAGCAAAGTTGATTCCGGAAAGTCCTTCGAAGGATCGATAGACGACTTCGGTACAAACCAGTCGGTCCGAACGTGTGAGGTCGAAATCAAAATCGTACGGTTTGCCATCGTGAAACAGAGCGCGCGCGATCGCTTCTTTGACAACTTCATCGGGCAACCGCGGCCGGATCACCGTGATGGCGTCGGCCGCGAACGGCGAAACCAGCGAGCGAATTCTGACTCCATCTTTGAGTGCTTCCACAACTCGTCCGTCACAGTTGGAATCACAGTCAAGCAATTGCCGCCAGCGAGGTTGCCCGTTGGGATGATTGGGAATGCCCATCTGCTCAAGCTGGTCAGTCCGCCCGATGTAGAAAGCGGCATGTGGCCAGAAACCTGGCAGGAAGTAGTTCGTAATCGCGTGCTCTTTTCGATTGACGAAAACGTCTCCCGGCTGAATCAGGGTTCGAATCTGATCCGCAATCGCTGGCGGCAACTGAGGCTTGTGGCCGATGTGTGTGAACTTGCCGGAGATCAGCCGCGAAACCGACTTCTGCAAACCGTACAACGCTCGCCCGACAAGATCGCGGCCCTGCGTCTTCGCCTGCTGGGTGCGAGTTCGGACTCGCCCGACGGCGTACTGCTGCAGATCGACGTTGTGCATCGAATAAAGTCGCTGAGCGATCTCGACCAACGGTTCCGCTTCCGTTCCTGCGGCGAGTGCAGTCAGAAATGACTTCTTCGAGTTCCAGTATTCGCGAGCGTGATAAAGGTGCCACACATGAACCGGGCTCGTCAGAGACGCCTGAATTCTGTCGTAGGTTCCAGCCGGGATTCCGAAGTGCGGCTCAGGCTCGTTCAGTTTCTTCCGAACGATCGGCCGCTCGCCGCAGTTGTGTCGGAGAAATCTCGCCGCATCAACCAGCACCATCGCGCCCGCCCACGCCACAAGAAACGCAGCAGCTCGATCATCATCTGACAGACGATTTTTGTTTGAACGATCGCGACTTGACGATTCCTGATGAAGTGTCACAACCAGTTCGATCAGCGCGTTTCGCGATTGCCAGTAAGAGACCAGCAACTGTCGAACGCGTTCGTCTTCGGACGGAGTAAAGTAGCCGCGTTCAGTCGCCGCACCTGTCGCCAACAACTCCGCGACGACACGTTTCAATCGCTCAAAATGGTCCGCGATCCCGACGACCGTCCTTGCACCGCTGACAATCTCTTCCGGAAACCTCATCGACAGGTCACCTCCCTGGTGCTGGCCGAAAACGATCATCTGATTAACTGCCGCTCGGTAAACTGCTCTCGCTGCTTGCGCAAATTGCTCAACGAAAACTATCGAGTCTTGAACGGCCACCTGGCTGCCGGTTCTGAAGCGTGGCCAGAACGATCGCCCTGCTCTGCTCGCCGTCGTACAACAGAAACTCGATGTAGCTTTCTATGATTCCATCAGGCGCGAAGTGTTCGGAAGTTTGACGCCCAGGGCAATTCTCAACGGCTGGAACTGAATTTCAAAGCGTAGAGATCTGCATCTTTCAGCACGAACCTCAGTCGAACGGTTTTGCCCGACAGAGTGCTGACGTCGGATCCGTTCTTCCATTCAACGATTCGATCAATGTCGTCGCCGAAGACTTCCGCACAATCATCAAGAGCGAATCCTGGCAACGGTTTGCCATCGGCCCCCTGAATTTCAACCCGGACATCGCCCGCAGCCGACGTGGCAAAGTTGAGTTCCAGTCGGTCGCCGCTGAACGTCAGCGGTTTGGTAACCAGCTCTCCGCCCTTCCAGCCGGCGTTTACGGAGACAAAGCCGTCCAGTCTCAGCGTGTAACGTCTGATGGCGTTGCTGTCGCCGGTCCAGGAACCTTCCGACGCGTACAACGAAATCTCATTCGGAGCCCCCGCCAATGACGACTTCGTCTCGACCGCGTGCCAGGCAATGTAGTTGTGACCGTACAGCCACGTCTCGGGCCGCTGTGGACCCGGCTTGAGGAAGCCCTCGTTCCACCGTTCGAAATGAACGCCGTTCCGACTGGCCATCAGCAGGCCTTCCGTCAGAGCCGTACCGTAGCGAAGGTGCGCGGCCGCTCGCTTTTCGCGATGCTCAGGTTGTGGCAACGCTCGCATGGAAGGCGACCAGCCGCGTTCGACATAGCGAGTCGGAAAACCGATCAGAATATGCGGAGCTCTGAAGTAAGGCCCGACCTGATTCGTGTAGAGATGCTCGACCGGCGAGTCTTCATAGGTGAGGTCGGCTTCATCACCCCACGACAGAAAGTCCGACGACGATGCGGTGCGAATGGCTCGGTAGCCGGCCGGCTTCCACACCTTGCCAGTCGTGACGCCGGCGGTGAACGTTCGAAAGTAGGCTCGATACTTCCCGGCGGTCGGATCCCAGAACGCCAGGTTTTGCGAGTCGAACGCGCCCTCCGTGACCACCGGCTCCTTCCGCATCAGCGACCAGTGAATTCCGTCCGGCGAATGAAACGCGAACAGCCCGCCCTCCGCCGCCGTTCCGGCCAGCGCCTTGAAGCGAGACTCCGGCGGACAGCCCGGCCGAGTATCCAGAAACGGAGCAAAGTTATGAACGCCGACGCCGGTCCAGATAATGTTGTTCTTCCTTGATCCGCCATGTTCGAACAGCCCGAGGTTCGGCTTCTCCCAGTGAATGCCGTCCTTGCTCTCCGCGTAGCAGTACACCTGCGTGCCGGTTTTCAGTCGACCGTTTTCGACGCCGAGCTTCGAACCACGGTGATACATGCGGTAGACATCGCCGTCGTGAATGACGCTGTGATACCCGCTGCCCGCCCC
>CALDJX010000370.1 GCA_937899075.1 uncultured Planctomyces sp.
ACGGAATCCAGGACACTGCGTTCTTCCGCCAGCATCGCCCGACGCTGAGCGAGTGGTATGTCGTCTTTGGCGAAGAGCTTGAGGTAGGTTTTCAGCGGGGAGTTCCACGCGGAAAGAGGTTTCCCTCGTTGGTCCCATGCCAGGGAATTTCCAGGGCCATGACCATTCCTGTCGTTAGCGTCAGTACCCAATTGGATTGAGGTATAGCGGGTATGCTTACCAAACTGCGCTGCGGCAACCTGATCGGCGGAGATGGTATTGGAAAAGGACTGTCCCGGAGTTCCGTATTGATTCGCACCCGTCAGCCAATACGTGCTTCCCCAATGCGCTTGACGGCTGAATTGATGTTTGCAGCCCTGGACGATGGTAAAGTCCTTTTTGTGACGAGCCAAAGGCTTCAGCCCCTCGGGTAGCTTGTAGTCAGAACCTGTGTCATGGATGTCGGGAAACCACGTTTCAGAGGTGACACCATAGCCAATGCCCAGGAAGATCAGCCTTTTGGGATGCTTTGCGGGAGTTCTATCTGCAGCCGAAGCAAATCGGCGGAATCCGATTGATTCCAGCACGGGAAGCGCGATCAGTGCTCCCGCACCGCGAAGAATATGACGGCGGTTGAGTTGTGTTTTCATAGTCAAGTTCTCGTTTCGAGTGACTCGTCGTTAACTTCTAATTATGTACTTTCCAGACGGCATCTTCCGAAACAGTAAACGAACCCATCGTCTTCTGTTCCAGATGATCGACTAACCGCTTGAACTCGGCAGCCTCATCAGCATTCGGAGCTTCAGTTAGAAACAGTGGCCACTTCGGCTGGCCCCAGAATGTTTCTTCGTAGGTGTCACCTTCGCGCTCGATGAGCAGCAGGCCCGATGTAAGATTGCCTCCGCGTTCTCCAAACAGGATGTCGAGTTGGATGGGGACACCACTCAGTTCGATCCACTCACTGCAGGCGAAACCCGCTGGTGCAATCAGACACGGCAGCGCGGGATTGTTAGTGCGCGGAATACCGAGTTCCTTGAATGAAGAATCACGCCGTGATCCTTCGTAGGCAGGCTTTCCATTAATCGCGACGAGCAAGTGATTGTCCGCGTAGCCCCAGAATCGATAGCGGCCCGGTCGAGGCGGAAGAACCTGACCGTGATACCACGCCATCCAGCCACCTTCGCGAACGTAAGGGACCAGTCCAGTCCGATCAGGAAACTCGTGAAAGGCTCCCGCGATGCCGCGAAAGCTGAGCGGCTCACTTTGCTTGAATGCGTCCAGGCAAGTGCGATCGCGAAAATCCGACTGGATCAGCGGTAACAGTTCGCGTCCGATGGCATCTTTCGCGAGACGGCCTTTAGCAATCGCAGTTGAGCTGCCGTAACCAAGAACGACTCCGTGCAACGAACCATTACCCGGCTTCGTTACCGGGAGCGAAAGCTCGGGCAATGCCAGGGAACGACTGGAAGCAGATTTCTTTCTGGTTTCGCCGTTTCGATCAAACCTGGCAAATTCACCTTCGTGCATCAGATCCTTCGACGCACCATCGTGCTCGTTCACCGAGATCTGCCCGTCAAGAACGAGAACCTCTGATCCCTTCGGGCTTGCTGTGACAACGAAACTCGTGCCGAGATCGACAAACTTCCGCTCATCCGTATCGACAACAAACCCGACACCCTGCGGCGGAACGACCAGCTTGACCTGTCCCTCGTACAGCGCTACGCGCTCGGTGCTGCTGAGTTTCATTCTCAAAGGAGCCGTCGCGATGACGTGCACCCCGGTCTCGCGAAACGCCAGTTCGACCAGACCTTGCTGCATCGCCAGATCTTCGCCAGCGAATAACTCGGTCCCGTCGACGACAGTTCGGTCCTCGCCAGCCGTACCGTCGCCCTCGATCCGAATCACTCTGGCAATGCCGCGATCAGCTTTAGTCGGCGTGCCTTCCGGAACTCGGAACCAGCCGAATGCACCAACGATCAGCGCCGCTGCGAGTGCGGTCAGTGCCAGCCAGAGTGGCCGGGCACCAATCGAGCTACCAACGCCAGACGCGACCATGCTGTCAGCCGCGGCTAGCGCCGTCGGCTCAACGACCTTACCGAAAGCCTCGTCGGCAGCGATCTCCTGCCACTTCGCGTCGATCGTGGCGAGCGACCGGAGCGCAGCCCGAGCCTCCGCATTGCCGCGCAACAGTTCCTCCAGCGATTCAAGTTCCTCCGCAGTGATCGCGCCGTCCAGATATCGATGCAACAGGTTGAGTTCGTCTTCATTCATGATTCTGCTCCCGCGAGCTTCTGTTCCATACAGCGATGCAACTCCTTCCGGGTCCGCGCGAGGAGCTGATACAGCGAGCCTTCCGTGCGTTTGAGCTGAGCAGCCATCTCGCGAATCGTTGTGTCCCGCGCATAAGCCGCCACCGCCAGTTCGCGTCGCCCGCGCGGCAGTTTTTCGATGCAGTGATCCAGCGCCTGAAGTTGCTGGTGACGCAATGGCAACTCCTGAGCCCCTTCGTCGGCCAGCAATTCCACGATGTCCTCCGCCAGCACCAGTCGATCCCGAGCAAACCGCCGCCGAGCCGAAAGCAATTCGTACCGGGCGATCAGACAGGCCCACGGACCAAACGCCGCATGTTCATCAAGCGTCGAGAACTTCCGCAAAGCCGCGACGCTGACTTCCTGCATCACGTCGTCCACTTCCTGAGCCTTCGGACAGCAGGACCGCACAAACGCCCGCAGCTCCGGCTCATGATGCGTCCACAGCCGCAGAAAGACCTCGTGCGGGTCAGGAGTGTCAATTTGCATGTCAGATTGGTCAGCCATACCGGACCGCTACCGCTCCCCGTAAGATTTAACGCGAAATCTCATAAATATTCCGGATCGCCCTCGGGCGATGCCTGAGACTGTAAGCGTACAATTTCTTCGACCACTGAACGAATTCATGATACATCCCAGCGATCACGAATTGGGTTCATTGATCCCGTTCGTGAGCCCGGTGATCGCGAACGGACCAACTGTGACGAGCGAGTGAAACGGGCATCACGGAAGCTTTTCGGCTGTGTCCGTGTTGTCGGGAGCGGAATCGAAGTCTGCTCCCGGTCGAAAAGCAATCTTTCGGTAGCGATTTCCTTGATGGCGAATGATGTCGCGCCAGCCGTCGCTCCAAACAACTCGGGCTTCACCATTGACCAGTTGCCACTTTCCGGACGCCTTGGGAACGTGACTCTTTCTGGCGGTAAAATCGGCGTTCAACGTCATGACAAACGTCGGCTTGCCACCGTCTTTGGGACGCCCAATGTCCCATCGGCCCACAAATGACTCCGGACGAGCCTTGGGACCAGGCGGTCGCTGGGCTCCTGTCTCGATTCTGTAGAGATAGCCTGCTGTGCGGACGATAAACGCATCTTCGTCCACGGCGGGCGAGGCCAACAATTGCTGCTTCGACAGAGAATTCACCGCAATGACTTCGAACTTTCGGCCGGGCCGAATGATCGTGCAGGTCGAGTCTTCGTTGAACAGGTAGATGCGATCCTTTGCAAAGATGGGCGTTGCCGAATATGAGCCGCCCAGTCGCGTTTTCCACACGACGTTTCCGGTCTTTGCCTCAAGGCACGTCATGATTCCTGCACGGTTCACGACGTACAGCAGTGCGTCGATAAGGATCGGCGTGCATCGTTGCGGCATGCTGCGAGTTTCCTTCCAGGCAATGTGAGAGTCCGTCACATCACCGTCTCCATCGTGACGGATTGCCCAGAGTTCCGGGTGATCGCGGTCGACGATGGCAAACACGAGGCCATGCCCCGCCACAGGTCGAGGCGCAATCGACCAACCTTTGTGACGCACTCGCCACAGTTCCTTTCCGGAAACGTTGTAGGCATACACACCCTGTGCAACCGAACTGACAAGCTGGACTCCGTCACCTCTCGGGGCGATGCCCGGCATGCCATAAGCCTTACGCATATGGACAGGAACCTTCGAATAATCGTACGACCGGAGTGTCTTCCAGACAGTCTTTCCCGTCGCCCGGTCCAGCGCCACGATGTACTGAATGTCTCGCCCATCCACGTGGACGACCAGGTTCTGGTCAATGATCGTGGGGGAACTGGCTGGTCCGGCGTTTGCCTCGTGATCACATTTCAGGTCACGTCGACTCCAGAGTGTGTCGCCCGTCTTCGTGTCCAGGCATGCTGTCCCGTACGTGCCAAAGTGTACGAATACACGACCTTTCTCAATCACCGGCGTCGGCGTGGCATATGTGTTTTCAACGGTGATCTTCTGCGGCTCCTTCACGTCGAAGATGTGTCGATCGTGCAGGACGCGGCCCGTGTTCTTGTCAACACAGATTGCGAAAAGCTTGTGCCCGTCGGCTGTTGCTGTTGTCATCCAGACTTGGTTGCCAAAGATGACCGGTGAGGACCAGCCGCGATCGTGAATGGGTACCTTCCAGGTAACATTCTCATGATCAGCCCATCTGACGGGGAGGTTTGTCGCCCTGCCATGAGCATTCCCGTCTGGCCCAAGAAACTGCCACCATGATTCTTCACCAGCAACAGGATTCGCGCTGAGGACGAAAGAAAACAGGAGAAGAGCAACACGCACAGCCAAACCTCATCAACCTGGCGAACACGAAAACCAGCCCGAGTTAGTATCGAATGCTCTGGCTCAGCAACGCAATCGAACGAGTCTAGAAGTCGCCTACTTCGTCAGCGAGTGATCGGACGTCAGTAGCCCGACATTCAGCGATCGCGAAACCGGGACGCCGAACACAGATTCCCGAATCTGCTCCAGGCCGAGCGTCGAAAACGACTACAATGTGACTCGCATGTCCGTCTTGTTTAACTGGCTCAGCGCCATCAAAGTGATTCAATCTCAATTTGCTTCGTGACTCCGGTTTGCGCGACCGACGCGGTTTGGACGAGCTGCTGTCGAGGAATCTCGATCGGATTTC
>CALDJX010000371.1 GCA_937899075.1 uncultured Planctomyces sp.
GTATCAGTAACATCTGGCAGCACGCCGGCCAAAGTAATTGTATGTGGTCCGGATCCTGGGATTGCGAATGCGATCGAATCGGCTCCGGGGGTCGCGTTCGATTCGAGAATTGCTTCGCGAAGGGTGGTGACTCCGTCGCTGGCGTCGATCGTGTCCAGATTGGATGTCACCGAAATCGCGGACAGCAACGTGCGGGGTTCCAGTGAATCGATCAGCGGCGATAACGGACGACAGTTCTGTGAACGCCGCGCATGAGTTCGAGAAGCTGCGAGAGTGGTTCGAAGCGATTTCATCCAGGAGCGAATCAACATGGGCAGCCCTTTAAGACTCGGGAAATACAGGACAAATAGAAGCCACTGAAGTGTCCGAAGGCGTGAGGCGCCGGACGCTGTCGGAACGCGGACTCTCGACGAGTTGCTGCAACTCGGGATTGACAGCAGATCGTGAGAGTCCGGCGATCAGATTTCGTCAGCCGTCGACAGGGGCAGGCTGAGAGACGTGAACTTCACCTAAGCTCATGACTGGCATCGCGAATAGCGGACCTGTAATCGGTCCGAAATTTCCGGTTTTCCGAAAATGGTCGGTCACCACTGACATTTGCGACGGAATTTGCCCGCTATCGACTCTGAATGTGATTGCCGCGATGTTGGTACAACCGTATCGTGCAGCCTGCTCGTCCCGCTCTGAATAACTGCAAAGAACTCACGCATGGAAGCTCCCTCGTCCCGGCAACTGATTGCCCGCTGCATTGAGGGTGACGAAGATGCTCAAACGCAGATCGTCGACCGTTATCAGTCGCGGTTGCTCAAGATGGCGAGGCAGGCGAATGCCGGTGGGAAACGGAATGTCGAACCGGATTCGGTGGTCGCTGAAGTCTTCGTCAGGTTTCTGAATCTGGCCAGGTCAGGGCGACTGGAGTGGCAGTTTGAAGGCGGCCTGTGGCGATTGCTGTCTCACATGACGGCGATCAGGCTCAAAGAAAAGAATCGAGAGATTCGTGATCCACGCAAGACGGCTCGCGGCGGCTCCGGCCTGCTGGATGAGCAGGAACTGGTTTCACACATTCGGTACGACCAGGCTCTGGCTGAATCGATGGAGGAGTTTCGAGAACTGCTCGGCGAGTATCGCAGTTCGCTTTCGCAGGATCGGCTGCCTGTTTTCGATTGCTGGCTGGAAGGAAAGTCAACTCTCGAAATCGGTGCTGCCGTAAAGATGACCGATCGACACGTTCGCCGTATCCTTCATCAGTTTCGGGAAGACCTCAGCCAGCAGATGAATGCACGCATTGCCTGATCCCGAACCGAAGTCGCCGGGTTAAAAATGGATTCAAGTTTCTCTCTGACACGCTCGCTGAAGAGCTTCGAACGCGAGTGGGATGTCTCACCACCGGCGTCGATCGATGCTCATCTGGAAGGTGCGACCGGCAGCCGTCGGCTGACGCTGCTGCAGGAGTTGGTCTGTATCGACATGGAATTCCGCTGGCGAAATCAGTCAACGTCCGCGACGCAGGCAACGCAAACGCTCGGCAGCGATTCAACAATTCCAGCGTTTCTGGTCGACGAGTATCTTGCAAGATATCCCGAACTTGGGACCAGCGAAGTCGTCGATGCACTGCTTGTCGAAGAGGAATTTCGGGTCCGCACGCAGTGGGGAGATAGCCCGAACGTCGCCGAGTTTCTGACGCGATTTCCGCAACACGCCAAATCGCTCAGCGGCCGCCTGTCAGCGATTCAGTCCGACATCAATCCGAAGCCGGAACACGACGCTTCCGACGATGGCTCACCGGGTGTCGCTGAGTTGCTTGAACGACTCGCCGCCTGTGGGCTGCATGATTCCGAGTCGATGCAACAGATCGAGGCGCAACTGAATTCGCATGGGACGTTTGCGAATGGTCGCGACGCAGGCGACTGGCTCGTCAGCCGGAAGTTGCTCACGTCGGGGCAACTGAATCTTCTGCTCAAAGACACGAGCTGTCCGCTGGTGCTTGGTTCGTACGAAATTCTCGACGAAATTGGCGCCGGTGGAATGGGGCAGGTTTACAAAGCCCGGCATCGCGAGATGAATCGCGAGGTGGCTCTGAAAACTCTGAAGGGTTCGTTGCCGGCGACGGACGATTCGACTCAACGATTTCAACGTGAGGTCCAGGTTGCCGCTCGGCTGGTGCACCCGAATGTTGTCGTCGCTCATGATGCCGGTGAGGCCGACGGTGTGCGATACCTTGTGATGGAATTCGTCGAGGGTCAGGATCTGAATTCGCTCGTTCGAGAATCCGGACCGTTACCTGTTGAGGAAGCTGTCGACTGTATTCTGCAGGCGGCCGAAGGGCTGAAGTATGCACATCAGCGAGGCATCATTCATCGGGATGTGAAGCCGGGCAATCTGCTGCTTGACGATGAAGGCGTTGTCAAAGTGCTGGACCTTGGACTCGCCCGATTCAATGATCCCGACGATGGTCAGGAACCTGACGATGCGGACCCGCTGACCAGCGCGGGCATGGTGATGGGCACTGCCGACTACATGGCACCGGAACAGGCTTCCGAAACACGCACAGCGGACGAACGGGCGGACATCTACAGTCTTGGATGCACGTTGCATTTTCTGCTGACGGGCAAGCGAGTCTTTCCCGAGAAGACGGTCTGGCAGACACTCTCCTCGCACCTCGACAAACCGATCCCGTCGTTGTGCGAACTGCGCGCTGACGTGCCTCAGACGCTCGACGACGCGTTTCAGAAGATGCTGGCCAAGAAAACAGCCGAGCGTTTTCAAACGATGCAGGAAGTGATCGACTCGCTGAGCAGTATCGATCCTGCTCGGCTGGTGGGAGCAGCCAGGCCAGGCAACGTGGCCGCTACAGACTCGACCATTAAGACAGGCATCACTTCTGAGAGATTCTCGGAATCTGACGCGACAGTCGTGCTGGAACGAAAGCCGTCTCAATCATCAGGCACTCAACGACTGGTGGTCGAGATTGTCGCGCTCGCCGCTGTCGTGATCGGCGTTGTGATTGGAATTGCGATCTGGGCTGGCAGTTCGAATTCGACGGTCACCGACGGCAAGGTGCCCTCCGCGATTCCGAGCATCAACCCGCAGTCCAATCCAACGTTCAGCGAGACCGGCAAACAACCGGTCGGAGAGGATGTCGACTTGGCATCGATCGCTGCTCAGCGAGATGAAGCTCTCTCCGCATTGTGGACGACTGAGAACAGCGAGGATCAAAAGCTGCTCCGCGCAAAAGTGGCAGGCCTGCCGTCACCGTTGGACTCGCTGCGCAAGGAAGATATCCCGAAAGAGATGTTTCAAGACGCGACGCAGTACGACAAGTCAGGGTTTCTGAGCGACAACCTCGTCGCCGTTCTGGGGAATTCTGAAACCCAGCATTGGAATCGGATTCTAGCGGTTGCGTTTACCAATGATTCCAAGCGAGTGATCTCTGCGAGTGAAGACGGCACGGTTGTTGTACGGGACGCGGCTACCGGCGACGTCCTGAAGCGACTGATCATGGATGGAGCGATTGCCTCGATGGCTGTCAGTTCGGATGACAAAAACCTCTTCGTCCTGGTCGGTGACAGGGTTGCGATCGAAGCATGGAATCTGAATTCGTATGAGCGAGTCTGGCGACGGGCCATGCCAGATCAGGTCAGTTCGTTGGTTTGCAGTTCTGATGGGCGATGGCTGGCCGCAGGGGCGAGCGGCGTTCTGCACCTGCTGAATCGGGAAACGAATGTCTGGAAAACACATCCACTTAACGGCAATTGCGGAGCGATGGCTTTCTGTGGAGACAACCGCTGGCTGGCGATTGGTCATGGCAGTTGGAAACCGGGAATCTCCATCTTCGATCTGAACGACTTCGTTTTCACTGATCCGCTTGACGTTGCCTTTTGCAGAACCGTCGAAGTGTCGGCAGACGGGGAAAGACTCTTCGCCAACGACATCGAATTCCTGACTGTCTGGAATGTGTCCGACTGGAGCCTCGCGAGCAGAGTCAAGCTCAAGGAATCTTCCTCGATGGCGCTTCGCCACAAAGGAAGCGAACTCGCGACGATCCTTTACGACGCTCAGGGGTCTTCTCGCAGAATTGGAGTGGTCGACGCCACAACCGGAGCGACGATCGGTAAGTTTGATTGCCCGGGTTTTCTGGATGTATGGTCAATCGATTTCAGCAACGACGGTAGCTTTTTTGCCGCCGGTTCCGGCAACGGATTGTACGTCTGGGAGAATGCCTCAAAGAAGCGAGTCTTTTATTCGGGCACTGACCATCAGGGCACGATCGAGAAACTTGCGGTCCATCCCGAAACTTCGATCCTCGCGACTGCTGATTCCCTGCGGCGGATCAGTCAGTGGAAACTGGCGACTGCCGAATTGCTGAGCACAGCTCAATTGGCCGCGTCTGAAAAAGAACCGTTGGCGGTTGCCGATTTGAAGTTCTCACCGGACGGAACTCACCTGGCGGTTGCCGGTGCCGAGTCAGCGCTGCGTTATCTCGTTGCGGAATCGGGAAGTCTGTATCGGCAGTTTTCGATCTCCGAGCGGGCGAAGTCGCTGAGCTTCAGTCCTGACGGTTCCCGGATATACACGACCCATTTGAGTGGCCATTGCGTCGAACGCGACGCGAGGACTTTGGAAGTTCAGAGGACGTTTTCGATCAGCGAGGGAGTTGTCCGGAAAATATCGGCAGATATCTCGCGAGATGGACGATGGCTGGCGTCGGGTTGGGAAATCGTTAACGGCCGCGGATTGAGAATCGTCGATCTGCAATCGGGAAAACTGATCGAGGAATTACACGACGGGCTGGCATCCCTGACTTTCACTCCTGATCAGCAATCAATTTTTACCGGCTCCGACCAGAAATTCATTCTGACTCCACGGTCTGACCAGATTGCGCCAAGAAGCTTGGGGAAGGGGGATGAGATGTAGGATGCAAATC
>CALDJX010000372.1 GCA_937899075.1 uncultured Planctomyces sp.
GACAACCAGAATTGCTCCGTCCATCTGGGCGGCACCAGTGATCATGTTCTTGATATAGTCAGCATGACCCGGGCAGTCGATGTGGGCGTAGTGACGAGTTTCTGATTCGTACTCAACGTGAGACACGGCGATCGTAACCGTCTTGGTCTCGTCGCGAACCGTACCACCCTTTGCGATATCTGCGTAGCTCTTGAATTCAGCGAGCCCCTTGGCTCCCTGTACGGCCAGCAGGGCTGCAGTTGTAGTCGTCTTACCGTGGTCGATGTGGCCAATCGTTCCTACGTTGACGTGCGTCTTTTTACGTTCAAAATTATCTTTGGCCATTGGAACTCGTTCCCGTCCTTAACTTAACCAGGTGCATGAAGCGCGGGCTGCACGGACTGTTGAACCCAGTGAGTCTGCCCTGCCAGAAAAACCACCGCAGGCAATATTTTGCCTGCACAAGAGCTGCTGATGGGACTTGAACCCATGACCTCGTCCTTACCAAGGACGCGCTCTACCAACTGAGCTACAGCAGCAAACCTCAGGCCATGAGCGTATAGCAAGCCTCTGTTTCGTGGCCTTGCCAACCACATTCCCAAAAACCCTAGAGCGGGTGAAGGGAATCGAACCCTCACAACCAGCTTGGAAGGCTGGGGCTCTACCGTTGAGCTACACCCGCGACAAATCCAAACGCACGCAAACTCTACAAAACTCGATCAACAAAACTTAACTTAGTGGGGGAAGCAGGATTCGAACCTGCGAAGGCTGAGCCACCAGATTTACAGTCTGGCCCCTTTGGCCGCTCGGGTATTCCCCCCCGGTTAACCACGACTCAAATCACTTCATGAACACAACGAACGGCGGACGCACCGCACTCGCAGTTTTCTAAAGCCGCGGGACTGTAGCGACTTCGAAATCGAATGTGAAGTAAACAGGAATTGATCTGAGAGTAGAAAAGCCAGCGGGGGGACTCGAACCCTCAACCTGCGGTTTACAAAACCGCTGCTCTGCCAATTGAGCTACACTGGCGTCGTAATCTGTCGATTTGAACCGGCTTCAGACTTAGAAGTCCAGTTCGAATTGCCGCGTTTTGGCTTTGCGACAACGGAGAGTAATTCGGTTACGAAGGACTCTTTTAAACATGCTGATTGACAACAATTGGCGACAAACCCCGCATGTTATCTTCGGTGCAACCAAGGCTTACTCGCTTGAACGCTCTCTTAAAACGCCGCATCCATCCCAAAACCGACCGGATGATACCAAGCAAGTCGATGCGTTCAAGGTTAGCCGTAAACTCCTGCGGGGCATTAATCTCAGGTTTTCGTCATCGAATCGCAGACTTAATCGACCGGTCAGGGCGATGTCGAGGCTTCGTTCCTATCGGAATTCTGCTTACGACACCATTTCCTGAATTGGGGTTCGAAAAGTCACATCAGGAAGACCTTGCTGTGAGGTGATGTGGAACCTTTCTTCGAAGTTGTCGGTTCCCGCATGAAATCGTTTCTGACTGGAATCGGCTGATTCAGTCGTCCAGTAAAAGTTCAAGCCCGATGTCTCCAGCAATTTGCCGTAATTTTTCGAGGCCAGTGTTGATAATTTGCCGGGTCCGCTCTTTGGAAACTCCCAGTCGATCGCCGATCTGTTCGAGCGTCATCGGCTTCGAGAGCCCATGCAGTGCGAATCTCAAACTGATGGCCTCTTGCTCCCGCTCGTTAAGCTGACCAAGAATCGATCCGAGCGTTTCGTACTGGTTCGCTGCGAGTTTCTCGTCGGTCGAGGCTGCCGGGCGAATGTCTTCTTCGCCAGTAAGGACAATTTCCGTCCCCGTCCTGAAACGTTGAAGCTGGGTTCCTTCGGCGGGAATCGATCGAGCGTAAGAACGCATGATGGCCCATGTTGCGTAAGTGGAAAACTTTGTTCCACGAGAATAGTCAAACTTCTCGATGGCTCGAATCAGTGTCATATTGCCGTCGCTGATCATCTCGAAAAATCCGGCCGCCTGACGACGATGCTTTCCGGCCACCGAGACCACCAGCCTCAGGTTTGATCTGATCAACACGTTTTTGATCGCCAGACTTTTCTCCAGCAACCGCTCAATTTCATTCATGTCGCCGACCCGCTCCTGACTGTTGGCGAGATCGCCCCGAAGTTGCTTTGCCTTGAATTTGAGGAAATTCATGCGGCGAAACAGTTGCCCCTCTTCCTCGCGAGTCAGCAAGGGAAGTGCGTAGAGGTCCGCGAAATAGCCGGGCAATTTACCCTTGCTATCGATCGGCGCATGATCGGGAGGCTCAACTTCAGCGGAAACTTCCTCAATCAGCTCGTTGGCATTCGGCAGACCGAAATCGTCGTTCGGCATAAAGTCGATCGGCTGTTCGATGAGCACCTTTGCGCGATACTCGTTGGCAATCCGGTGGATGCTTGATCGAGTCCGTCCGTATTTTTCAACGAGCTGTCGGATCGGAGTGCCGCTGCGCACGGCCTTGAAAATGGACCGACGATGCTCGTCGCTCAGCGGCTGTGTAGCATCGGGAAAGACTCTTGCATCTGAATACTTTTCGTCGAACGTCTTCAGCGTGTAGCGAATCGTTTCGACGGCTCGGCCGGTTCGTCTGGCAAGGCGATGAGTGACTTCCGTCGGAGATGCACCGTATCGGGCAAGCCTGCGCGCTCGACGTACGATGAATTCGCGTTCCGGGTTGGTTACGTGAGTGAATCTGGAACTGCGGCCGATCAGCTCGGAGTTGAGCTGCTCAAACTGCTCGACGAGCGACGTCAGAAACCCGAGACGTTTCCGCTTACCGAATCGATAACGGCGTCCGGCCAGCCCGCGGTCTCGCCAACGCTTCACCGTCTTCTCGGACACGTTGAATCGCTTGCTTAGGTCCTGCAGCGTGAGGACTGGCTCTGCGGCGGCGTCTGCGATCAGGTTCGCACTGTCGGACAGGTCTTCGACGAAGCAGCGAAGATCGTGCAGGAGGTCTTCGCCGGTGACTTCGAGATTCGGGTACATCTCGGCGCGATACTTTGTCAGCTTTTCGCACAGGTCGGGGTACGAGTATTTCTGACGCGAGTCGACCGTGAATGCGAGTTCTTCTGCCCGGCCAACCTGCTCCATTCGCACGGGAACCGGCGCAAATCTGAGCTGTTGATCAGCCAGTTGCTTCATCGCCGGATTGCGATATCGAGAGCCAGGCACGCGAAGATCTCAGACCAGGAAAGAGACATTGAATCATCGCCGAGACGTTTTGAACCGCTCAACGATTGAAACTCTATCAATTCTCCCCGACCAGCGCCGCCGTGATCAATCCCATTCTCGCGATACACACCGTAGACCAAAACAAGCTCCGCGCCGCTCCGGCATGGATTTGCCTTACCTCGCCGTTTCAACAGCCGCCGTCGTTGGAATCAATGGCGATGTGTACTTTCCGCGAACTTTCACAAAGCCGGAAATGCACACGATGATTGCCGCCAGCAGGATGAGTACCTTGAGCCATTTGGCCCGATTCCGCCGCATCCCTTCGAGGCCTTTCGACTTTCCAACGAGAGCCGACGCGATGAAGAAAATCGCAAACGCGAGAATGATCTTAGTCCCGACGAGGCCGTGATAGAGGCCGTCGCCTTTGTGGAGCGGGATCATGCGCATGTAGTTGTAAATGCCGCTGATCAGGAACAGGCCGATGCCCGGCCCGACGAATTTCTTCCATCGGCCGAGCACGCCTTCTCGCAGTCGGCCGTGCTCTTCGTCGCTGAGTTTGGCCGCGGCCGCGGGCATCAATGCGAATGCCATAAACACGCTGCCGCCGACAAGTGTGATCGCCGTTCCGACGTGCACGATGCGCGAAACAGTGTCGAGGATGAGCTGAGCAGTCGTCATGTTGTTAATTCCAGAATGGTGTTTCAGTTGCCGCGAGTATTGTTGCGGCCTGCCGAGCGAAGGCAAACCGGTCGATCACGACACTTCGGAAGTTTCGCGGTTTCGAGAACCCGGCTCCGTTCGTGCGGCAATGCTGTAAGTATCGATGTCGCGGCCGGTGTAAGAGATCAGCAGCTCCGCCACAAAGCCCAGCGAAATCGCCTGAGCCCCCAGCAGTAATGCTGCGATCGAATAATGCAACAGCGGTCGGCCGCCGATGGGGTCGAAGCCGGCTCCGAAGATGTTTGTCAGGAGCCAGATCCACGTCAGCCATCCCAGACCGAGCGATCCAACCCCGAACAGCGTCAGCCCGATGCCGCCCATCAGGTGCTGAGGCCGCGTTCCGTAGCCGGTCAGAAACTTCACCGTCAGCAGGTCCAGGAACCCTCGCAGAAACCGTTTCACGCCGTACTTCGAATATCCGAACTGCCGCTCGCGATGATTGACCGACAGCTCCGAAACTTTGAACCCGCGCGAATGTGCCAGCACGGGGATGAACCGGTGCAGCTCGCCATAAAGTCGAATTTCGTGAGTGACCTCGCGGCGAAACAGTTTCAGTCCGCAGTTGTGGTCGTGCAGCCACAGCCCCGTCAGACGCCCGATCATCCAGTTGAAGACTTTGCTCGGGTAAACCTTGTGCCACGGATCAAGCCGCCGCACTTTCCAGCCGTTAACAACGTCAAAGCCTTCTTCCAGCCTGGCGATGAACTTCGGAATCTCGGCCGGATCATCCTGCAGATCGGCGTCCATCATCATGATGTACTCGCCGTCGGCCGCCCGCATGCCGCTGGTCAGAGCGGCTGCTTTTCCAAAGTTGCGACGAAACTTAACCCCGGAAATCCGCTCGTCCGACTTTGAGGCCGTGTTGATGACCGCCCACGAACCATCCGTCGAACCGTCATCAATGAAAATGATCTCGAACGAGATGTCGTTCTTCTCGC
>CALDJX010000373.1 GCA_937899075.1 uncultured Planctomyces sp.
AAACAGTAGACTACCTATCCACCCCAGATCGCGCCAGTCAAAATTGCCAGACCCACGTCGAGCGGTCCGACCAGCCGCACGAGTTTCGACAGGTCAATTCCTTCCACATAGTCCATCGCCAGAAAGTGAGTGCCGTCGACATCGCCAGCGTCGGTCGCGCGGACGATTGTCGGATGATCGAGCCGGCCGATCGCTTTCATTTCCCGCTCGAACCGAGCGACGGCCGCGTTGTCTCTCAGTCGTCGTGCCGGCAAGAGCTTCAGCGCGACCTGCCGATCCAGCCGAGTGTGCCGCGCCCGATAGACCGTGCCCATGCCTCCCTCGCCGAGCGTTCCGAGCAACTCGTAATCGCGAATCCGCTCAGAAACGGGCGAAGCTTCATTTTTCGATACGGGACTGCCTGGCGAAGGGGCATCGACAAAACATTCGATCTCCGCCAAAGCCTGCTGCAGAGCAGGGCGGTCTTCACTTTGTGCGGATGCGGAGTTGCCGGATGCGCCCCCGGAACTGCGAACTGCCGCGATCAGCGAGTCGGCCGTTCCCTCAAGATTCGCGACGGTGTCTTCGCACGTCGGACAATCATTCAGGTGGTCCAGTACTTCGAGTTCGCGTCGCTCGTCGAGCATTCCCAGATGAAACGATCGCAGATCGTTACGGTCAGGACAGGTTGAGGTCACCATGCGAAGTCTCTCCGAAATTCCGTGGAGATTCGTCATCAAACAGCAGTTTCAAGACGTCAGACGTACGAGTCTCGGGATCTCACGCAAAGACGCGAAGGACCAGCATGACAAACTTCGCGGCTTAGCGCCTTAGCGTGAGCCCGTTTTTCCGAGCCATCATACGTGTGACCGACAGAAACCACTTCCTGTCTGATAGAACGAAACGAGCGCGACAGATGGTCACGATTTACGCAGAGAAGGGCCACTCTGGTCGCCCAGTTCCTGCCGGATTCGCCGCAAAACCCGTGATCGCGTTTGCCTGACCGAGTTTGCTGAGACGCCAAATTCGGCGGCCACGGAGTCCGTCGGGTGATCCTCAACGACGTTCCGCCAGAATATTTCCCAGGTTCGCGGACGAAATTCCTGACGGACCAGTTCCAGACCTCGGCGATACAATGCGTCGAGTTCGAACTGGCTCGTAAACTGGTCAGGATCGTCGGAAAGTGACTCAGCCACGTTAAGTAACTGTTGCCAGTTCGCCGTTCCGCCTCCGGGGATTCCCTGCCGTGTTCTCTTGCGCAGAAAACTGATGATCTGATTTCGCGTGACCGTCCAGAGCCAACCGCGAAATGTGCTCCCCGACCGATCTTCATAAGAACCGACGGATCGAGTCACCGACGCAAAGACATCCTGCATAACGTCGGCCGCGTCGTGTTCCGAAAGGTTCTGTTGCCGACACCAGTGAAAGACGAGCGGCCCGTACAATCGAGTAAACCGCCGCCACGCCTCAGGATCTCGATCCGCCACACGCCTGATCAGCGAAGGCGATGTCGCACTGAAGTCAGAGCTGGCGGTTCCGGACGCGGGCATCGGCATTCTCGCGGGAAAGTTTGCAGGAGAGAAACCAGCCTACGCTTGATACCTGCTGTCGTCGACCCTGTATTTTCGCGCGAGCGCCACGATACTTTCAGTCGGCTTTCGGAATGAAGTTCAGCGTGTAGTAGGCTTCTTTGTGGAGAAGCGGCAGGCCGGCTTTTGATTTGACGCCTTCGCAGTGCAGCTCGTGAACGTGGCCTTGCTGCAGGCCTGTCACGTAAAGCCGAGCGGCCTGGCCGTCGTCGCTGACTTCAACTCGATCGATCGTCGGAGTCGTGTGGTCGACTTCCGGGCTCCCGTAGGCTGCCTGGAAAATGTAGGTGTATGTGCCGAGTTTGTACGACTCGACGTTGGCCGCCGCTTCCCGGTCAACAGGCTGAGTGAATGTCAGTTCGAAGCCGTCGGGCTTGGCTTTCATTTCGTGGATCTCGAACGGAACTTTTCCTGTCCATCGAAGGCGATCCAGAGCGTACGGCTGTCGGCCTCGCGAGCCCCAGCCTCGGTTCGTGCCTCCGACAAACATGCTGCCGTCAGAGGTGAATTGCACAGCCAGGCTGCCCGAACCAAATCCCTCGCGGAACGGGAAGCACGCACCCTGGTAAAAGCCGTTGACCATTTCCAGGTTGCACCGCATCAACGTGCTGAATGTCTGGTCGCCCACAAAAAGCTGATTGGTGAATGGACCAAACTTGCCGCCAGAGACGTCGCACGCGACGCCGCTGGCGGACTGTCCCATCTTTTTGTACGGAAAGTAAATCGCGGGCGGGACGAGTTCTGGAATCTTTGGCTGCTCGACCATCATGCGGCTGCCGCTTACTGGCTCGATCGGCTTGGGCCCGATGACGGATGTCAGATCGTACCAGCTGTTGCCGCCGGGATGTCCCTGAAACGAGCCTGGCTTCAGTTGCTTAAGGCTGCAGGTTCCGTTCCACGGTCCCTGATTATCGGTGTAGAAAATCTCGCCAAGATGGTTGGCCCCGATTCCGCCAGGCGAGCGGATTCCGCTGCACGTTGGAATCATTTTTCCGTCCGGCGTGACGCGGACGCACCAGCCTCGATACGGCGTGTTGCTGTTAAACGATCCGGTCAGGCAGAGCACGACCCAGATGTTGCCGTCTTTGTCGAACTTCGAACCGAACGCGTACTCGTGATAGTCGCCGGTGATGCCCCACTTGTCGCAGACGGTTTCGATGATGTCGGCTGTGCCGTCGCCGTCTTCATCTTTCAGTCGCGAAACTTCGCCCCGCTGAGTCGCGTACAGCCAGCCGTCTTTCTGCGTGAGTCCCAGAACCTCGTGCAGGCCGATCGCGAAGGGTTTCAGTTTTGCTTCACCGATTCTTTCAGCGAGCGCGTTTTCAACGGTGTAGATGTCTCCACGCCGCGTCGAAATTGCCAGCTTGTCGTTGAACCATTCAATGCCGCCGATTTCGAGCACCAGCCCATCCGGCAACTTGAACGAGTCCATGCGGTAGTAGTCGTTCTCGACGGGAGTGTCCTGAGCCCGGACGGGCACGACAAACGCCCCGATCAGAATGGCAAGTGTCGGCAGCATTCGAAGAAAACGTGAGGCAGCTGTCATGAGACAATCCTTCGAGTCAGGCAGTGCCTGGAATTTCGAAAATAGAAGAACAACGGTCAAGAGCAGAGATCAGTCCGCAGTAAGAAGATCAGTCCGCAGTGATACGCCGAAGGTGTTTTATTCATCAGCCAGGGGTCAGCCGCGCAGCGGCGCCACCCCAGGAATTCAGCACAAGAAATGACTACCCTGAAAGGGTTGCACAACTCATTTGATCAATTGTGGAACCCTTTCAGGGTACGGCCGAATTAGATCACGACCTGGGGTGCGCCGCTGCGCGGCGACCCCAGGCTAATGGATGTAACGCCTGCGGCGTATCTACGTAAAATCTACCATTCGTAAATCTGTGTGATCTGTGCCCGACCGTTCTCAAATTCGACAGGGACGAGGAGTTCCGTCTGGCCGCCACTCTGGCGGATGATCGCGTCTTTCGACGTGGCTCCGCCGAGCGTCAGTTTCAAGTGGTCATCCAGAACAAAACCGCCGTCAAATGATTCAATCTTTGACGCCGAAGCCGCTCGGAAGAAGAGGCCGTCGACGGGTGACGGCGTTTCGAGCCGGATCGTTCTTTCAAATGACGCCAGCTTCTTTTCGTTTCGCCGAGGGACGATCGCATCGGAGATTGCGATCCGGTCCTTGGAGTAACGGAAGATCGGCTGTCGACTCGAATTGAATCGGTAGCCGAGGAATCGGTAATCCTGCTCGGCGGCTGGAGCGGTCGGCCACGCTGCGTCGGCGTTTTCGAGTTTCGCGAACGGGACGCCTCGAACGAGGTCGAATACATTGTCGCCCAGAGGCGGCTGGAAACCCTGGCCTCGACCGTTCCAATGTTTCGAAGCATCGATGAAATCGTTTTCCCAGATGAGTGCCAGCGAGAAAGTGTCGGCGTCGAAGCAGAGATTGACGCGTTCGGGATAGCCCACGGCGATGCCGCGCGGACTGACTCCTTCGATGAAGTTGCGATAGATGATCGGCGCCGTTTCCGGTTTCAGGATAATTCCGCCGGTGTTCAGCCCGGCGGGGATGCCGGCCTTCTTGCCGTCTTCCAGAAACAGCCAGACGGCTTCTTTCTGCTGAGCGACCTGCTGTTCGACGTTGCCGACGTCAAGCACGTCTCGGATCGTCGCCTGACCGAACGGCCACGGAGCCGGCATGCGAGTTCCCGGTCGATAGGTTTGAGGATTCGCCATGTAACGATGGAACCAGTCCTTGCGAAGACGTTCGGACATGATCGTCAGATCGATCGACTGAATGCCGGTCGCTTTGAACTTGTCAAAGGTGTGACATTTGATGCAGCCCAGACCTTTCTCGCCGGCCAGTCGACGACCGATCGCTTTCATCTTTGAGTCTGGCAGTTCGTAGTCCGGAATTCTGGCTTCAGCTCTTTGATCGACATCCTGCAGAGCGGCCTGCAGATGGCCCACGTTTCCGCCGCCGAACTGCGGCATCATGGTCAGCATGTAAGGCCGATCTTTGGAGCCGTTGTCGAGAATATTCTTCAGCCATTTTCCGGTGAGTTTGTCGGCGACTCCGTCGAGTGCCGGCGGAATGCGACCTTCATCGCCCATCTCTTTCATCGTTGACGTGAAGAATTCGTTCCGTGCGTCGTCGACACCGCCAACTTTGTTTCGCGAGTGGCAGGCGAAGCAGTTGAACTGTGCGAGCGTGCGATGGATCGACTTCTGAGGTGTGTCTTCGGTCGCTTCTGAGATTGTTGAAAGCGCCGCGGCGATGTGCGTTCGCTGAGTGTCGCTGAGTCGGTAATGTGGAACGCCTTTCAATGGCGATGCGGCCAGGCACCCAGCTTCGACGTTCGAAAGCTCAGACAGCTTCTTCGCCGAAGCCGTCGACGCAACTTGCTGGCCGCTCAGTTTGAGTTGGTGACACGAAGCGCAGCCGATCGACGCGAAGAGTTGCTGGCCCTGTTTCGCCAGGGTTTCGTCGAAGGTAAAGACTTCGCCCGCAACCTCTTTCTTTGGCAGCTCTTTCGTGATGGTCGTGATCGAGGCCAGTGGCTGCTTTAAAAGTCCGGGGCCCTGGATTTCGACACTGAGACTTTCTTCCCCTCCGCCTTCGAAATAGTCAACCAGAACTTCGTGAACGCCAGCGTTTAATTGAGCCTTGCCGTCTTTCACGCTGTGAGGATGAACTCCGTCGTTCAGAATAATTTGTTTGCCGTCGATGCTTAGCTGGCTGCCGTCGTCGGAGCCGAGGAAGAATCGGTATTCGCCATCCTTCGGCAGATGAATGAAGCCGGTAAAGCGAATTCCGAATCCGTCATTCTTCTGACGAACGCCGACGTCGAACCCGCTGGCCTGACCTTCGGTTTTGGGTTTCAGCGTGCTGAAGTCGGGCAATTTCTGCCAGCCGCCTTCGTAATAGGCGAAGTTGACGTTGGCCGCGATCTTTTTATCTCGGAAGAAGAACGAAGCGATGTCGCGTGACTGCTTGTCATCGAGTTTGAAGTTCGGCATTCGCCCCGACGGACGCACAGTCAGCGGATTCTTGAGGAATGTCGTCAGGCTTGTCAGAGAGTACTTGTCAGCGATGGCTCCGAGGGGGACGGAGTTCGCTGGTGCCTCAACACCGTCCTGAATCGGAGCGTGGCAGGCGATGCACCCGATGCTGTGGAAAAGTTTCTGGCCGCGACCGACCGCTGCCGAATCGCCCATCGCGTCGGCAACTGATCCCGTCTGAGCAAGGAAGTGTGTCAACGCGGTGACCTGCTTTGCTCGTTTGTCGTCGTCGAGTCCGGCGAACAGGTCGGGCATTGTCGTGCCGGCTTTCTCCGCATGAGTTGATGCCAGAAACTTCTGTAGCCATGCGACTTCGACTCGCGTTCCGATCGTGTCCAGAATCGGAGCCTGTTTCGGTTTGAGCAGTTTGGCGACGTCGCCTTCCGCTTTGTGGCACGACACGCAATTCAACTCGGTCAGCAGGAGCCGTCCGCCTTCCACCGCGTCGGCATCAGCGACCGAATAAATCCGATCGAAGCCGGGCACGATCGGGTGTTTCGGCGAGGCTGCCGGTGCGAAGTCGGCGCTGCTTTGCAGAATGAGCAGCGGCGCAGCCAGCACGACGAGAAACGTTTGAAAGTGGCGTCGACGTAGCGAGGGCATATGAATGTCCTGGAGGGAAGCTGTAGGTCGGATGCGAGGGACTGAACATCGACGGCAGGGTTCGGGCACGGAGTCTAGTTACGCCGTTCCGTCAGCAACAACTGTCGAGCGCGATGGCCCGTCGCATTTAGGGATTTCGAATGTGTGCCACTGGCTTTGCCAGTGCTGAGACATCGTTGAAGGGAGATTAATACTTGCACTGGCGGGGCCAGTGGCACACTGACCGAATGCCCTGATAACCTGCGAATGTTATTTCATGAGCCGAGGAGTCTCACGATGAGTCGCAAATTCTGTATCGCGATCGTTCTAACTTTCGCACTGACGCCTTCGTTCGCCGTATTGGCCGAACCGTCTTCGTCGATCAAAACGGAGCGAGGCACGATTCGCGTGCCGGACGGCTTTACCATTGAACGTGTTGCCGGGCCGCCGCTTGTCGGGCATCCGATGCTGGCGAACTTCGACGAACGAGGCCGGCTGTTCATCGCAGAAAGTGCGGGGAAGAATCTGCGGCCAGCGGAACTGGAAACGGAACTGCCAAACTTCGTCAGAATGCTGGAAGACACCGATGGCGATGGGACATTCGACAAAAGCACCATCTTTGCAGACAAGATGACTTTGCCCATGGGCGCGCTGCCGTATCGAGGTTCGGTCTACGTTGCCGCGCCGCCGAACATCTGGCGTCTGCAGGACACCGATAACGACGGCGTTGCCGACAAGCGAGAGATCCTGGTTGGCAAGTTCGGCTACAACGGAAACGCGGCGAGCATTCACGGACCGTTCCTCAGTCCAACCGGCCGAATCTTCTGGTGCGACGGTCGGCACGGTCACGAATTTCGCGACGACATCGGAGCTGTCACCAGCAAGAAACGCGGCTCCGGCATTTTCTCGATGAGGCCCGACGGTTCGGACATCCGCATGTTCTGCGGCGGCGGAATGGATAATCCGGTCGAAGTCGATTTTATGCCGACGGGTGAAGTGATCGGCTCGGTGAACATTCTCTATACAAATCCGCGAGTCGACTGCCTCGTCCACTGGCAGGACGGCGGCGTGTACCCTCATCAGGAAGCGAGCATTGCCGAGTTCACTCGCACGGGCGACCTACTCGGACCAATCACGAAGTTCGGCCACGTCGCCGTTTCAGGTATGTGCCGTTACCGCTCGTCGGTGCTCGGTGCCGAATACAAAGACACAATCTTCACGTCGATCTTCAACAGCGGAAAAGTGATCGTCTCGAAAGTTGAACGGAACGGCGGAACGTTCAGAACGACGGAAGCCGAATTTCTGAGCAGCGACGATCCCGACTTTCACCCGACCGACATCCTCGAAGATGCCGACGGAAGTTTGGTTTTAATCGACACCGGAGGCTGGTTCCGCATCGGCTGCCCGACGTCGCAGATC
>CALDJX010000374.1 GCA_937899075.1 uncultured Planctomyces sp.
CGAGGTCGCGCGCCCAGAAGACTGTTTCCGGTGTGTTCCGCTACCAGTCTCATCGTTGACGCCGATCCACACAACTGAATGGTGAATGCTCGGCGACTCACACGATTCCTGCTGCCTCGACATGCCCAATCAGCAGTTCGACATCCAGCCCATGGAGAATGTGTGAATCGAGTTGATACACACCGGTCAACAATTTCAAAGCGATTCCGTCAAGCGTCGCTGGCGGTGGATCGAATCCCGATTCTTCAACGTCCAGAACATCACCTGCTCGATCGACCAGCAGGCTGAGCGTCTCGGCCTTTGTGCAGACAATGATGCTTACCGTTCGAGGTTCGCTGACAAGATTATCGACAGAAAGTGCCAGGCAGGCACGCAAATCCACGGCAGCAACGATCTGACCACGCAGATTGATCAGGCCACGGACCGATTCAGACGCCAGAGGGACGGGAGTAATTCTCTGGTGCACAATCACTTCCTGAACATGGTCGACAGGAATGCCGAAGAGCAGGGTGCCAATCCAGAAGGTGCAGTATTGTCGAGGCATCGTTTACTCCTCTCGAAATTCTGAGACCAGATCCTGCAACTCTGATGCAAGATTCGTCGCCGTACTCGCCGACTGCTGAGTAGTCGCGGCAGCCTTCGCTGTTTCCTGGGCGGCTTCTGCAACCGACGCGATGTTCTGTGCGATTTCCGATGCCCCGCGAGCGGCTTCGGCGACATTCGATGTAATTTCACGCGTCGTGACCGTCTGTTCCTCGACCGCGCTTGCGATCGAGTTCTGGTAATCGTTGATCTTAAGGATGATCTGGCTGATCCTCTCGATTGCCTGCACTGCTTCCTGAGTATCGTGCTGAATGGCGTCGATCTTTCGGCCAATGTCTTCGGTTGCGTTGGCCGTTGCACGGGACAGTTCTTTGACAGAGTTCGCCACCACGGCGAACCCTTTGCCCGCTTCGCCAGCTCGTGCGGCTTCAATCGTGGCGTTCAAAGCCAGCAAATTGGTTTGCTCGGCGATCGACGTGATAACCTTGACCACTTCGCCGATCTCCGCGCTGCTGGCCCCCAGCTTGGTCACGGTCTCGTTGGTTTGACTGGCGACTCTCACCGCGTCCGTCGCAACGTTCGCTGCGTCGCTGGCATTGCGAGCGATCTCGCGAATGCTGGTGCCCAGATCCCCAACCGCATTGGCCACGGTCTGAGTGTTACGGCTGACATCTTCGGATGACTGCGAAACAAGGATCGCCTGACTTGACGTTTCTTCCGCCGTCGAGCTCAGTCGATGGCTGGCCTCCATTTGATCGGAAGCTCCAACTCGCAAACGCTCGGCGTGTTCACCGATGGCACGGATGGCGGTCTGTGTCGTTTCCGCAACCTGATTAATGGCCGCCGCGATTTCGCCAAGTTCGCCACTGCCGACAACGTCCGTGCGATAGCCAACGTTTCTCGCCGCCAGCGTATTCAATCCGTCAACGCATCTGGTCAGAGGCCGAGTAATACTGCGCGAGACAACCAGAATCAGCGCGCCCGATGCGAGCACGGCAATCAGCGTCAGTCCCAAGGCCCATCGGCGGTTCCAGTTGTAGTGGTCAGTACGAATCGCGAGCAGAGTGTCGAGTTCATCAGCAGCCACGTTCCAGATGCTGAAGCTGGCTGACAACGCCAGCTCGACGGCATTCTCGAAGTCTTCCGGAGTTACCGCCGCCTCGTCCGCAGCAACTTGCTGCATGACGTTGAGTAGGTTTTCCGTCGCGCTCGTGTATTGCTCTAGAGAGACTTCCATATTCGAACGAAGCGTCGGGCTGATGTCGTAGAAGTTCGCATCTTCGTTCTGGGCAGTCCGCGCACTGGACACCACGCGGCCGAAGTCCGATTCTAGAAGTAGCTGTGTCTGGACCGCGAGTTGTAGTTTTTCATCGGCGGAAATCGCCTCGCCATCCAGGATCGTGTGACCAAATGATCGGATCCGGCCCAGTCGATCCTGAGACTGCGGCAGCGCGAGCAATGTGATGTCCATCAGGTAGTAGCTATCGAGGTCCGGATCGAGAATCAGGTTCGACGTGTCGCCTGAATGCGAGATCATCGAACGAACGGTATCGATGAGTTTGCGATGTGCGACGTTGCTGGCTTCAGCCGTCATTGTCCCCAGGCTCAGAAGCAATCGTTCCCATTCCGCTGTCAGCCCATCGGGCCGCGCTGACGAACGCTGGCGTTTTCCGAGCCCTTCCTCGGTGAACTGCAGATCTTCTCCGTAATCGTTCTGTACTCGTGCCAGTTTCACCAGTGCAGCGGTGACGTGATCGGCTTCGGATTCCATTTGACGCCGAAGAGACTCGTCACCCGACTGCACCTGTTCCGCGAGGTACTGGTGTCGGCCGACATGGTCTAACAACTGCTCCAGCGGACGCTGGTAGGAGTTACCGAATACCTCCAACTGAGTGAAGCGGAGGTCATAGTTGATGCCGTCCACTGTGAAATACAGCAAGACCGCGATTGGCCCCAGCAGGCTGAAACTTATCAGCAACAGCTTGTGACCAATTCGCAGCGAGGTCAGTCGATATGTGAACATGATTATTCAACAATCATAAAAGTGAAAAATCGTGGTGCCGTTCGCCTGGCAGAGCTTCTGCTCTTTGCTGCGGCAGTAAGTAAATCTCAAAGCTCTTCCGTGACGTTGACTGTTTGTGTGACGGGGCGGACCAGTACCGGCACATCGAGAATGTCCGTAATGTGTCCGTCGATGATGGCCGAACCGACCATATCTACGCGGTCCGCTGGTCGAATATCTTTGGGAGTGGATGCAATATCAAGAACGCGATGCACGATCAGTCCGACCATCGCGTCGTCCTGTCCGCAGATGACAACTCGCAGTTGCCCGTCGTCAGGTGCCGGCGACCGTAATCCGTAAAGTTCAGCTGCCAGATTGCACAACGGCAGGATGCGGCCCTCAAACTGAACGGCCTGTTGATCGGCAGCGTGCGACAGTTCTGCGAAAGAAAACTGCCGAATGTGTATCACGTCGCTTAGTGAAATCGCGACCTGATGTTCCGGCGAGTTCACCGGCGAAGCCGTAACCGACTCCTCGGCTGAATTGAGTGACTCGGTATCGCAGTCGCCAGCGAGCGAACACACCAACAGGCCATCGGCAAAGTCGATGTGGCTTGTTGCGGCATCGTCAGCGACTGGCCCGACGGAATGTTGCTGCTGATTTTCAAAGATATTCGTCATTCGCGCGATGCCAGCTGCATCCAGGATCAAGGACACTCGCCCGTCACCGAGAATCGTCGCTCCGGCGTACGCGGGCACATTATGGGTCAAGCAACTAAGCGGCTTGACGACAATTTCTTCGCTGTCCTGAATTTGATCGACAATCAAGCCCAACTGACGATCGTGAACCTGAAGTACGACCACGTCGACGCCTCGCCCGTCCAGTGCATCCAACTGTTCCTGAACGGTACCGTCGCCGACGCCAGTTCCTGACAAATTCAGCAGGTCGTCAAGATTCACTAATGGAATCAACTGGCCACGAAGCCGATACACAAGCGATGTGTGCACGCGTTCGATTTTCGCTCCTTCGTCAGCGTGATTAAGGCTGAACAATTCCAGCACATTGACTTGGGGGATTGCGAAAAGATGGCCGCGTGATTTCACGATCAGCGCGGGAATAATCGCCAGCGTCAGCGGCACCTTCATCCGAATCGTTGTGCCGACGCCGGGCTTGCTTTCTAACTGGACCGTTCCGCCGATGCGTTCGATATTTGTCTTCACCACATCCATACCGACACCGCGACCGGATACATTGGTGATGGCTTGCGCGGTCGAGAACCCGGGCAGAAATACAGACTGCAGCAATTCACTTTGTGAGAGCAGAACAATCTCTTCTGCGTCGTAGAGATTGTTCTGCAATGCTTTCGCACGGATGCGTTCGGGATCCAGCCCCGCGCCGTCGTCAACGACCTCAACGTTGACCTGACCACCTTCATGGTAGGCACGCAGTTTAATGGTGCCGACCTCCGGCTTTCGGGCCGATTTCCTCAGCTTCGGATGTTCGATCCCGTGGTCGATCGCGTTCCGAATTGTGTGCGTCAGCGGGTCAGTAATCGCTTCCAGTAACGTGCGGTCCAATTCCGTTTCTTCACCTTCCAACTCCAAATGGACTCGCTTGCCACACTGACGCGACACGTCCCGAACCATCCTGGGAAATCTTTGCCACACGCTCCCAATCCGTTGCATCCGGGTCATCATGAACCGTTCCTGTAACTCGGTTGCGATCGTATTCAGACGTTGGGAATGCTCCACCAATCCGGCGTCTGTCTGATGTCTCACGCTCTGCACGATCTGATTCCGTGTGAGAACCAGTTCACCGACCAGGTTCATCAGGTCGTCGAGCAAATCAACATCCACTCGAACATTGCTGGAGGAACTACCGGACCCGCGTCTGGCCTTCGAATCTCCGGCGGCGTTCGAATCACTGACCGCTTGACTCGAAGGCGTTTCGACTAGGCTCGCCGCCGCGGCAGGCATAGACGCCGTATCGGCCGCAACGATCTCCGCTGGTGTTTCTGCAGCCGGTTCCAATGGCTGCGACGTTTCGGAGTCCGAAGCCTTCTGTGAAGGCAGAGTAGAACCACCAGCCTCGTTAACAGGATTCGCGAGCTGTTCCTCTGCGGGTGGGGCAACATAGACTCCAGTCGGAACATCCATCGGGGATGCTTCAACCGGTTCGAATCGCTCAACGTCGTCGACATCACCAGAGGATGATGTGGAAACCATTGTTGCGCCGTATTCAGCATCGTCTTCGAGATCATCTTCGGACGCGACCGGTTCCTGCAGGGAGCCAGCCAGACCTCGCAACTGCTGTTTCAACCGATCGTAGTCGTCATCGGATTCCCGGCCGCTCTTACTGATGTGCTTGAGGGATGCTCGAATGGCATCGACCAGTTCCAGAAGACGGTCACAGATCTCGGCCGAACATTGCAGGGCACCATGCCGCATCCGGTCAAGCAGCGATTCGCCGGCGTGTGCGAGATCACCCAGCCTTTCAAAATTGAGAAATCCGGAATTACCTTTGATGGTATGTAGCGTACGAAACACGCGATCGAGTACGGGACGATCATCCGGCGCTGATTCCAGCTGCACCAGATCACTATCCATTTGATCAAGGTTCTCCTGGCATTCCGCCAGAAAATCGCTGAGCAATTCATCAAGTCCGCTCATCGCCACGATCCCGGTTGGTTTGCCGCTGGAAGACTTCAACAGCAGCACCGACCTGCGATCGGTTCCTTAACTACTGTCAAAGGACTGTCGAAACCCGACTCACTTGACTGAGCGTGTAAGGGCAAACAGAGAGTTGTCGAGTCGAGCCGCGTTAATGGATACGAAACAAACCAGCAACGCCAATTACTCTACCCTGTAATTTCGACCGAATCAAAAATTTTACCGGGCATTTCCATTGACATACCACGATGCAGGACAATCTTCGCATGTCAGCCAGAATCTTTGTTCCTGGCGATCGGCACAACCGGCACTTCGATTACTCACTTGAAGAGCCGCTGCACAATATTCTGCACAAGTTCGGGGTCGAACGACTTATTGCAGATCGCGGAAACGCCGAGCTGATACACCTCGGCCAGCTTCTGTGGATCATATTCGGTTGTGACCATAATGACCGGCACCTCGGGGTGCCCGCTCTGCTGGCGAATAAATGCAACCAGCTCGAAACCATTCATCTCAGGCATGTTGTAATCCGTGACGACCAGATCAAACGTCTGCTCGCCCATTCGTTCAACGCCGCGAGTCCCATCGTCGGCGTGGACGAACCTGCTGAAACCAATCGTTGCCAGTACCGACTCAATGTTGCGCCGCGCTACGCTGCTGTCATCGACAATCAACACATCCAGTTCGTCGAGGCTGGCAAAGCCGATCGATTCACCAGACGACTCCTGCACCACCTTCTTCAGCGACTGTTCCAGACGCTCACGAGTGAATGGCTTCTCAATCATCTCCATGGCGCCCGACTGTTTGACCATCGCGACGGTCTCTTTCGGGAGTTCGGCACCGTTGAGCAGCACAAATGGCAGCATCGACCATCGTGCGTCGGCGCGCATTCGCATCGCGAATTCCGGACCACTCATATCCGGTAGCTGGAAACTGGAAAGGACAACGTGAGGCCGAAGTTTCGGGAGATTATCTAGCGCCGCTTGAGCGGTGGCGAAGTGGTGCAGGTCATCAATGCCGGCTTCGGTAAGGAAACGGTTGAGCACCTTTCCCTGAAATTCCGACGGCTCAACAACGTATGCGGTGATGCTTTGCGGGTCCCATATCTTTGCCTCATCCGACTTCTCGAGGCCACGCAGAATGGAGACGACATCCCCCATCGATTGTGGTCGATTGTGGACGTTTTTGGCAAGCATCTTCTGAAACAGCGAATCCAATTCCAATGGCACGTCGTCACGAAGTTCGGTAAGACTCGGGATAGGTTTTTCACGATGGGCCACAATTCGACCGATCAACGAACTCTCCTGATAGACCGCCCGACCAGCCAGTAGGTAGTGCATCGTGCAGCCAAGACTGTAGATGTCCGCACGATGATCCGCCCTGGCCGCATTCGTCGCCTGCTCCGGCGACATGTAGTCGACCGTTCCCATAGTGGTCCCTTCGCTAGTCAATTCGGCCTGTTCTTCAACATCCCTTCCTGTCGGCTCTAGCCGAGCCAGCCCGAGATCGGCCACCTTGACCACGCCGTTCGCATCTCGCATCAAGTTCGCAGGCTTGATGTCTCGATGAACGATTCCGTGCCGGTGTGCGTATTCAAACGCCTCAGCCGCCTGACGAATTGCCGATACCGTTTCATTGACTGTTAGCGGACCGTTTTTCTTCACGATATTCGACAAGTCGTCGCCGTCGACAAACTCCATGACCAGGAAGTGGCCAACCTCGCACTCATCGGCATCGTACGCGGCGACAGCATTGGGATGGTTCAACCTCGCCGCCGCGCGGACCTCTCGATAGAACCGCTCCATAAATTCGGACGAAGACGCCACCTCGAGCTTAAGAGTCTTCAAAGCGACCACACGTTGCATTCGAACGTGAAACGCCTTGTAGACAATTCCCATGCTGCCTTCACCCAGCTCGCTCAGCAATAAATAATTGCCCAGCACCAGCGAATTGCCATAACCGGCCCGAATCTGATCCACCTGGTACGGAGTCAGATGCCCGTTCGACAGTAATTCGTGCAGAAGTTCCTGCGCGTTGAATGTCGGCCGTTTAACGGCCATCGTTCTGGATGTTCGCTGAACGATGGACTCGCTCACGAGACCCGTCCGAATCAGCGTATCAACTACCTGGGGAACATCGAGCGACATAAGCCTGCGAACCCGAATCGACGAGGATCTGCGAACTAGCAACTTCACGCGACGATCATCAGACCGTCGATTCCAAGATACACAACCTGCTCGAAGGTTGCATCGAAATACCAGTAATGAGCAACTTCGGCTGTACTTGTCTACCGGCCTGACAGTGGCAAGAGTCGGGGCTGTGGTGAGATCATGGTCTGCTTCAGGAAGTCGAGGGTGTTGATGTAACCGTTCACGGCCCGTCGAGGAGTTTGGGGGCGGGCTGTTGGTGGAGGC
>CALDJX010000375.1 GCA_937899075.1 uncultured Planctomyces sp.
ACAGGTTTGATTCTCAACTGCCGGAACTGCGCGGAGCTTGTTCCAGCCTACGAACGAATGACAGACCCGATCGTTAGTACCGACTGCCCAGACGGATGACGATCGTGTCGTTCGGCTGGAAATTGCCGACGCCGGAGCGGTATTCGAGGTCACGGTTGAAGAGGAAGCCGACTTCGAGAAACGATGACGATTCTTCCTTGTCGCTGGGAATCGATTCCAGACCGACCGTTGCACGGTACTCGGTCAGCGAGACCAGATCGGCGTTGCCCGCCGTTCGCTCGATGGCCCAGGCGGAGCCGTGGTATTCACCTCGGAAGTACAACCACTGGTCGCCGCTTTCTTCCTGATCGACTCTCAATCGAATCTGCGGTCGCGGGAAGTAGAGATCGATTTGGGTGTCCGGGTTTGGCTCGAAGATGACTCCGCCAGCCGGCAGGATTTCTGTTTGCTCAAGATCGAGGTACTCGAAGCCGGCGACGATTCGACCGGTATTTTCGACTGTCCAGAAATCCGAATACGCGAGGACTCGACCGGGAAATCTCCAGCCTTCGCGGACGCTGTCTTCGAAGTCAGTAAAGAGGCCCATCTTGAAGTTTGCGTCGATGCCGAATCCGTAATCGGTTTCCGCTTTGAAGCGAGTGTTCCAGAAAATGTCGAACAGTCGCGGCGGCAAGTCGCTGCCGATGTGGCTTGGTCCGTCGACAAAATGAATGCCCGTGCCGAAGTCGATTTCCAAGCCTTCCTCGTCAGCGTCCAGGTCAAACTCCCAGGACGGAGTGTCTCCTGTCAGGCTGAAGAAGCCGATTCCGTCCGAGCCGTTTCGCAGAACCCAGTCCATCGAGGACTCATTCCAGCGACCTGGCCATTCGATCGGTTTAAGGATCTCGTCCGAGTCTTCTTCTGCCTCGGATAATTTGAGTTTGGATTTGCTGGAGGCTTTTTCGTCACCGATTGCGTCGTCGGAAGAATTGTCCTTTGCAGAGGCGGTCGTGGCCTTCTCGCTGAACTCCGGGGTTTCGATAGCGTCGGGCTCGAAGTCGGGGACCTCCAGCGCGTCCGACGGGGCATTCGCCTCTGAGTCTGACTCGTCGTCGCTGGCGAGGCCCGCAGGTTCTGGCTCTAAGACAGGCGGCAGCAGCGGGGGCGCAAATTCGGATTCGTCCGGCTCAAATTCCGGAACCGGTACCGGCTCCAGGAACTCGGCCTGAGTGACCGACGATGCCGGCTTGACGGACGGTTTCCAGTCGGAAGCTGATACGGTAGCCGAAGTTATGATTACCAGCAGAGAGGTGGTCGTTGTGGCGAAGGGGCTTCGAGAGGGCATTGTCCCGTCCGGGTTTGAGGAGGAGACCGGCAGCGGGAAGCCTCGTATCAGACCGGCGGAAATCCAGCAATATCGAGTTTGCCATGAAGGTCGGGCCACCTTCTCCAGCGGTTCGGCATAACTTCAGTGTTCCGACGTCCGGGCAGCACCCGATGCCGGCCAATCGTGGCTCAGGGTTTTCCGCACGTTCGGATTGTTACGAATGTCGCAATTCAGTTCTGAATTCGAGTCTCACGTTGAATTCGTGCGTGTTGGAATCGTGTTGCGAAAATCGTAGGATGCCGGCCTGTTGAACCATTGCTCCGAACCCGGGAACCGTGCTGTGACTGAGAACGTAAAACTGGACACTCCTATCTCGCAGGCCTCGCTGATCGAGCACTTGGCCTCGCAGCTGCAGGAAGTCGTGGACGAAGCCGAGGCGAACACCAAGCCGCTGGAGCTGGAACCGTACCGCGGACGGCTGTTTGAATTGTTCGTTCTGGCCAACGGAGCGGGACTCACCGACGACGCCGTCGAGCCGAATCTGACGTCCGACGCCGTCGCCAGAATCCTCGCCGAACGCTGGGGCCTGCGTCAGGAAGTCAACTCCTCGGCGGCTGCCGCCAGAGCAATGTCCAACGACGGCGTCGCCAAAATGCGGCTGCTGTGGTCGCTGCTGCGGATGTGGATGGAATGGTGCTACGCGTGGGATCGTTGGGCAGAATTCCACGACGAAGCAGCTCCGAAAGCACCCCGGTAATCGCTCGACCGGCAAACCTTGTCCTGCACTCGGGCATTTCCTGTTTTGCGAAGATGCAAAACGGATGTTGCCCGCGGGTTGACAGGCTGCGTGTCCTGGCGTGAACTGTGCGCTTGACCGGCCGGTGCGCTACTCGATGGGGTGAGCGTTTTTTCTGGCCGGCTGGTTCAACCTCGAACGGGCGGCGCACGCGCCGTGCCGAACCGGAATGGCGGGCTCATGCTGGGAAAACTGTCGACGTATTCGCTGCTCGGAATCGAGGCGCACCCCGTTGAAGTCGAGGTCGATATCTCCCCGGCGGCAATGCCGAGGACGACTCTGGTCGGGCTGGCCGAAGCGGCGGTGAAAGAGAGCATTCACCGCATCGAGCGAGCGCTCGTCAACAGCGGCTACACGCGGCCAGTCGACCGGATTGTGATCAACCTGTCGCCGGCCGATCTACCGAAGGATGCCGCTTCTTTTGATCTGCCAATTTCGCTGGGGATGCTGGCGGCGAGCGACCAGCTGAATTCCGACCGACTTGCGAGGTTTTCTTCGGTTGGCGAACTGGCTCTTGACGGAACAGTCCGGCCGATCAAAGGCGTGCTCTCGATGGCGATCGCTGCTCGCGAACAGGGGATGCAGGGGATCGTGGTTCCTGTCGAAAACGGTCGAGAAGCTGCGGTCGTCGACGGCCTTGAGGTGATCCCGGTCGGAAGTCTGACCGAAGCGGTTGGATTTTTTGCCGAGCAGATTCCCATCGACCCACTCGCGTTCAGCTGGGAAGACGCGATCGAAGAGCTCGGTAAGTACGAAGTCGACTATTCGGACGTCAAAGGCCAGGAGAATGCCAAGCGGGCGGTTACCGTCGCGGCCGCCGGAATGCACCATCTTTTGATGATCGGTTCGCCAGGGACTGGCAAGACGTTGCTTGCACGCCGTATGGCGACCATTCTGCCGCGGCTGCATCCGGAAGAAAGTCTGGAAACAACTCGAATCTGGAGTGCCGTCGGACGCCTGAACCGTGAGCAGGCTCTGATGGCCACTCGGCCGTTTCGGTCACCGCATCACACAATCAGCGAAGCAGGACTCGTCGGCGGAGGCAGCATTCCCTCGCCGGGCGAAATCAGCCTCGCCCACAACGGAATCCTTTTTCTCGACGAGCTGCCTGAATTCAACCGGCGGACACTGGAGGTGCTTCGTCAGCCTCTTGAAGAAGCGTGCGTCACGATTTCCCGCGCGATGGGCAGCATGACGTTTCCGGCAAACTTAATGCTCGTTGCTGCGATGAATCCCTG
>CALDJX010000376.1 GCA_937899075.1 uncultured Planctomyces sp.
CGACTCAGCTTGTACGCTCGTCACCTCGTCCCATTACTCCGAGAGGAAGCGCCGGAGGATGACCCGATCGACCTGACGTCGGTCGCACTCAGCCACTACCGGCTGTCTAAGATCAAACAACAGGACTTGCTTCTGACTAAAGAGGGCGGTGAAGGATTAAGCCCTGGCAGTGACATCGGCAAAGGCAAACCGAAGTCAAAGCAGGAAGAATTGCTATCGCAGATCATCGCTCGCTTGAATGAGCTGTTCATCACAGACGGACTCACCGACCAGGACCTGATCAACTACGCCTATACGATCCGAGACAAAGTCCGCGAAAACGAACGTGTGATGCACCAGATCGAAAACAACTCGCCCGAACAGGCAATGCTGGGCGACTTCGCCGAAGCACTCGATAGCGCCGTGATGGACAGCAGCGAAGTGCATCAAAACCAAATGACCCAATACCTCAACAACGCAGAGCTACAGGCAAAGTTCCAAAGAGTGATCTTCGACATGCTGCTCGCCAACCGACCCGGAAAACCCGGCGCGGCGTAGCCGTTGAGAGCCTAAGCAACAGACGCTTGATTGGCTGAGTTGCCGCTGAGTTCCTTGGAAATCGGATCGGCCTAACTGCGAACGGGACCATCGTTCCGATCATGTCAGAGACCTGGCCGAAGCCATGACGAGCCGTCGCCGGAACAAAACCGCGAAAACAGATCGCCCGTTTTTTGGTGCGAATTCTCTGAGCCCTCTATTCCCGCTCACGGCGTCGGGGTGCCGTAACACACGTCCCCCGCCCTCTCGGTCACATGATCAGCAAGATGAACTTCTGCTACCAGCTAGCATGAACCGTTCGATGCTCACCGTTTCGTGGTGGTGATGGTTGCGATGGTGGTGATCATTCCGGTCGACTCAGTGCGGGTGGAAAGTTGTCGCATGTGACAAAGAGAAGCGACGGAGAACGATGCCAGGATCAAAAGCAGATCGGCCACCTGTGCCGCAAGTTCTTCGAGTGCTCTATCTCCTGCCGGATGGACCGAACCGCTGACCCCCGACTCTATGCCGCTCGTCACTCAATCAAGCAAGGCAACATTTCACGAACCGAGTGGGCCGTTCGTTGCTTCGAGGTGGTGATGGTGGTGATCATTCTGGTTGATTCAAAATTTGTAGCTGCTGAAGCACTTGCTCACGATCGCTTGGATTCAGCTTCGAAAGCGCCGATAGAACCACCTGTAGAACCACATCCGGCGAAATGTGCAGATTTCCCAAGGATTCGAGCACCTGTTCGAGTCCTGCTGGCCCTACTGGACTGGCTACCGCAACTTGCGGGGTCCTATGAATCACACTCAGCTCTTCTTCCAATCGATCAGATCAATATCAAATTTAAATCTCCGTCCGCAGCAGTCACCACGCTACTTTGTGATTCGATACAGGTGCGTTTTCGTGCGGATGATCAGCGAGTCTTTGTAAACGGCTGGGGATGCCATACAGCCATCGTTCAGTTTGTTGCTGGCCAGGAGTTTGTACTCGGCGGGATCTGCGGCGATGACTCGCGTTATGCCGTTATCCTCGTCGAACATGTAGACACGACTGTTCGAATAAATTGGCGACGCGCTGTGGCGGCCTTCGATGCGCTCGGTCCAGACGGGCTCTCCGGTTTTGATGTCCAGGCACGAGGCCACGCCTTTGTCATTGACCATAAACATGTGGTCGCCGACGACGAGCTGCGAAGGGCGGGTTGGCGTCGACTTCGCACAGGTCCACGAAACGTGAGTGTCCGTGACGTTGCCGGTTCCGTCCGGACGGACCGCCAGCAATCGCTTGCCGCCTTCCAGGTTGATGAAGACATGCCCGTGGCTGTAGATCGGACGAGCCGCGGCGTTGTAGCCTCCGTGATAGACGGTCCACAATTCCTTGCCGTCCAGCGGGTTGTACGAGATCGTCGCAACGGCCGCCGGACTGACCATCTGCAGTCGGCCTTCGTGTTCGAACACCAGCGGCGTGCAGTACGCCTTCTTTGCGTCACCCTTGTCAGTTCCGTAGTCAATCGTGCGGTCAGTCTTCCAGATGGTTTTGCCGGTTTCCTTGTTTAACGCGATGACGTACTGATGGTCGGCTCCGTCAAAGTTGATAATGAGCATGTTCCGAAAAGTGATCGGCGACGAACCGGCCGCGCGAAGGTGATCACACGGGAGGTCCTGCCTCTGCCACAGAGTCCGGCCAGTCTTCGTGTCCAGACACGCGGTACCGGCACTGCCAAAATGAATCCAGACTCGACCGTCTTCGACGACAGGAGTCGGACTGGCGTAACTGTTGTAGGGGATGCAGAACATTGGCTCGGCAATGTCGAACACGATGACGTCATGCTCGATCTTCCCCGACGTCGCATTGACGCAAACCGCTGAGAGCTCTTTGCCATCGGGCGTGGCCGTTGTCATCCATATCTGGTCTCCCCACACAACGGGCGATGACCACGCCTTGCCGTGGATCGGAGTTTTCCACGCGACATTTTTGTCTTCGCTCCATTCGAGCGGCAGGTTGTCTGAAGGCGAATATCCGTTGGTCATCGCTCCGCGAAACTGATTCCAGTATTCGGCAGACTGAGAACTCGACGGTGCCAACACAAAGACAGCAAGTATCAAGACGAAAGATCGCATTCGAAAAGTTCCTGATTGAGGCACGCTCTGCTTCATTCTTGTGATGTGAATTCAAAACGACGGAAAGTTTAGACAGGAGAGAGCAGAGGAGCAGAGTTCATACCCTTCGTCAAACTCTGCGTCCTCTGCTCTCTCCTGTTTGAAAATTATCCGCCTGACACGCTCCAGGACGAATGTCGGCCACAGAGTTCACAGAGGACACGGAGAAGGGGCCACGCAAGTAACTCTGTGGCCTCTGTGATCTCTGTGGCAAAATTCATCCGCATTTCTTAAACAAAAAATAATCCCGAAGTCGTTATCTACCGCCGCCAGAATGTTGATTCTTTCGACGGACGATAATTGATCGCCAGGTGCGGTGTTGGCAATCGCTGCTGGCCTTTTGCCAGAGAGTGTAGGCCGGCCTCGACCAACCCGCTTGTGAGCAACGTCCGTTCGACGGGATACGGAGCCTTGCCGGTCATAAACATCTTCTCGGCGTTTTCCATGAGAGCTGCGGAGTAAGCGACATTCGGATTCGGCGGCAGATAGAACAGTGTCGAAAGCGGGTCTCGCTGCCCCTTCAGCTTTGCCGCAAATGTGAAATCAGTCACCAGCCCATTCATCAGAAGCATGGTCGCACGCGTTCCGTCGTTGTATTCGATGCGGTAGGCGATGGGTTCTTTGACCCACTCTCGCATCTGCGAGGGAGTCGGGTAGCGATGACTGAAGGACTCACCCTGCGCGAGTGTCTGACTGCGAGACAGACACGCTTCGAACAGACGACGACTACAACCATCTGTGTTCTTCGCGGTGCCCATCGCCGTCCACACAGCTTCGCCTTTCAAAGCCTGCACGGAACGAACTCCGGTCTCGCCGCCAGCTCGCCGTTCCATCATGCACTGCAAAGTTTCCAGAGCGTGGAAGTCGTAGACGTCAGTCGCTCCGTAAGCCACGACGAGGGCTTCTTCAATCGGAGCATTGTCCGGCATTTCAACCGACGGCATTCGCCACGTGACGGGCAACGAAGATCCCGCAAGCAACGGAAAGCCCATCTGCTTCGACGTATCGACCATCTCTTTGGCCCATTCAAATTTCCAGGACAGATGCTTGTCGTTGAAAACCGGAGTCGTACGCCCGTCTTTTCGAAACACGTCGACAATCTGCGAGAACAGTTCGTAACGCGGATATTGCTTCTGCCCGAACTCGTTGAGCGGGTAGTCGCCGTGCTCGCCGATCAGCAGCACGGCATCGACATCAAGCTTGTCGCCGCCGCACCGCAGTGCTTCTGCGACGGTCGGGTACACCGTAAAGCCGAACTCCTTCGCACGGCCCGGGCTGAGATCATCATCGGGACGCTGATCAACGTAAGCCGAAACGACGTCGATACTCGGCATGTGCCACCGGCCTTGCCGCGGATAACCAGCGAGAAAACGTTCGGCCATGTGCCAGGCGTGCGTGCGGTATCGCCATGACGTCGTGACCACCGCGAGCCGTTTGCGCGGCGACTCGGAAATCGCACAGGCCGGCGCCGCCAGAGTGCTTAGCGTCAGGCCACCAGAGATCGCTAGAAAGTCTCGTCGATTCATCATGAGTCGCCCGTCCTCTATTGGAATAATGCGGTCGTCGAAAAACCGACCTGATTCTTTTTCGTCATCAGACATTTGCGCCATGAACGCAGCACGTCATACGCAATGCTCGTCATGGCCGCAAGACGGTGCAAAAGGGAAACAAATGTGACATCCAGTTCTTGCGACTCCTGTGCTGTTTGGCGGCCATCCTTCCGATGGCTGCATCGCAGTCTGAGCAACGACGGCTTCGCTGGCAGAGCAAGTGGCATGCTGCTCGACGAGTCTGATAAAGTCAGCTCACCACGCTCATGGTTCACGACTTCCGACCAGTCGACTCTTTGCGAGCGACGTAGCTGAAGCGAGTTTCTCATGTCGCCATTGCACCGCAGCGTTCTCACGCTTGTTTTCTCTGCTTTGCTTTCAAGCGGGCAGGACGTTCAGGCTCAGTCCGCTATCGAGTCCGCAGCCGCGAAGCTTGAGGTTCAAAAGGGCATCGTTGCAGTCCTTGGGTTCTCCGAGGCGGACGCGCGGAACGTTGTAAAACTGGCTTCAAGCGATGGCCCTCGAATCTACTTTCAGTCGGCCAACGCCTCGGCCGTCAACGCGGTCCGCGTCGCGGCCGAGCAAGCCCGCTTGCTGACGATCCGAATTTCGGCCGACGCCGGGCCGCTATCGTCGATTCACCTCAGCGAAAACCTCGCGGACGGAGTTCTCGTGGCAGAAGCAGCCGCCGACCAGGTAACCGATGCGGAAGTGCTGCGAGTTTTGAGACCGCTCGGCATCGCGTTTATCGGAGATCGGAAGCTGGTCAAGCCGGTACCCAAAGGAATCGACGACTGGAGCCATCCTTACCACGGCCCGGACAACAACCCTCAATCAAACGACCAGCTCGTTAAGGGAGCCTTCCAGACGCAGTTCATCGCCGATCCGAAATTCAGCCCGATGCCCGAGCAGACGGTCATCGCGGGCGGGCGGATTTTCAAAGCGATGGGGCATATCGCTCACAAGGCAAATCAGAACGAGATGCTCAACACGCTGCTTTGCATCAACGCTTACAACGGAACGATTCTCTGGCGACGCCCGCTGCCCGAAGGGTTTATGATTCATCGAAACACGATGATCGCGGCGGACGACTCGCTTTACCTGGGC
>CALDJX010000377.1 GCA_937899075.1 uncultured Planctomyces sp.
GCAAAGCCAAACTACTTGGCTTCCTTGTTCGACTCAATTCCTGAGCGGCATTGCCTGCCACCCCGGCCGCAAACGCAACTCTCGCAACGAACAGGCTCCACGAAACGTCCTCGCAGATGGCGAAGACAATGCAACTGGCGACAAACATCAACGTGCTGATGCACCAGACGTTTCTCGTGCCGTAGCGATCCAGGGCTCGCCCGAGGAATATCCGACTGAACAGCGCGCCAAGCATTCCGACCTGGACGATTTCACCCGTTGTCGTTTCCGTTCCGCCGAGGAATCGAACAAGGTCCGCAAAGCGAAACGTCATCGCGTTTGCCGTGACCATCAACAGATTGCTGGCGTAGCACAGCCAGAAGAGGCGTCCGTAGATACTGCTCTCTTTGGTTGAGAGGGGCTGAGGTTCAAGGGTGACGGGTTGTGGCTCGGGCATGATGGGTGGCGTTGTTTTGCCGGTCTGCGAGGAGGTGGTCAGGGCGGGGAATTGGTAGGGCGGTCGACGCTTCAGCTGCTCGGACGCCGTCATGCGGGCCAGGGGTCGCCGCCACGTTGGAGAACTTCAGCCGCCGAATGCGCCGTAGCGGCGAACTCCGCGAGCAAATGCGACGCGGTTGGCAATCAGCAGACCGAGTACCCAGCAGACTTCGATGGAGAGTTCCCGGACGAGTTCTGGGTGTGAGAACTTGCCGAGCATAATCGCCGCAGGGAAGTAGGCGAGGTATTGAAATGGCAGAAACTGGACGACAGTGCCGAAGTCACCGAGCCAGTCGAGCGGAATCATGTGCCCTGACAGGAAATAGTTGAGCATCATGTAGATAAAGAGGAGCGAACTGACTTCGAGAAACCAGAAGGCGACGAGTCCTAACAGTGCTTCAAGAAGAAATCCAAACAGGAATCCGAGGATCAGCGAGCAGAAAAAAGCGACCGTGGTAAACGTGTCTGGCCAACCAGGGAGATAGTCGCGGCACATCCAGAAGACCAGAGCGAACGGGCCGATCGCGATCGCGTAGTAGACCAGCTTGTGTGCGATGCGTGACCAGAACAGGTAGCCGAGCATGTCGACGGGCTGAGTCAGATACTTCTTGATCGTGCCGTCACGAACGTCGCGGGCAATTCCGCTGGCCAGTCCGGGCATGCTGGAGAAGGCTCGCCCAACCATCACGATCAGGTAGTAGGCGACCATGTCTGAGTACGAATACCCATTCATCTCGCCGCGGGGATCGTCGGTGCCGACTCGGTAGATCGCTCCCCACAAGTAAACGAGAGTGACAATCGGCAGAAAACGAATCAGCGTTGCGAAAGCGAAATCGCCGCGATAGATCAGCCGCTCTTCGACACTCGTCTTGAGGATCAGCCAGTTGACTCTCGCATTAGCGAGCATGCTTTGGTTTCCGCGTCACCAGGGCAGTTGTGAATCGTTTGTCAAGTCGATGCCCGGTTGAACGCATTAACGATTGACCAGCAGAACCGCGTTCGTGCTGGACTAACGGCTGAGCGTGTTGATCGGTGGGCTTATGAATGAGCCAGCAGCTCGTCAGTACCGATCGGCTCTCGCGAGGCAGGCAGGCGGGAGTATGTTACACGAAACGATGTAATGCCAACGGTGATCTGGTCGCCACTTTGCAGCACGGCTTCTGCCATCGGAGCCCCGTTTACGAGCGTCCCATTACTTGATCCGAGATCTTCCAGAAGAAGTTGCTGGTCACGGACACTCAGTTTGCAGTGGACTCTGCTCGACCAGGTATCGCGAATGCAGATGTCGGCCTCATCGCCACGGCCAATGGTAATTGGCAGTTTAGAGAGAACAGCGTCAGAAGCCGACGGAACGGCATCAATGCAGGTTAAGTATACGGACATTGGAAGAGCCAGGCGGGAATCTGCGGGGCGGGTTGATGAGGTCGTCGTGAGGGACGAAAGCCAGGATGCTGTGCGGCTGTCGCTATCAGGGGAAAGACGGTTAGTTGGAAGGGAGCCAACCTGGTTGCTGTTGAGATTTTGAGGGACAGGCCTCAAAATCAGCAATCAAGTTATCCAGATGGATTGATCAGGTCAATTCTCCCGGAATAGCAGAGCTGGGGCAATTGCGGGCGATTAATCGGGGCATCCAGCGTCAGTTGATTGATCAAGGGCCTCGATCTGGTTGTAAGGAACATGGACAAGGTACTTTAAATCGGTCGCCAGTACGCTATTTCAATAAGAATATGACCATTCAGGCCGGCGACTTGCTGCCCCAACGGAATTATACCGCCACTCGCCGGAGCACCTGAAAATCGGAATCTGTTTCGTGGTCATCCGCTAAAGTCGATGGAGTTTGTGGGGTGTCGAGTCGAGCGTGGGTGTCGTCCGCAAATGGAGCATATTCCTTACTCAGACTCATGTTGTGGCGTTTTTCGGCTACGGATACGATCTCCAGACGCGAAGGATTCCGGTTGGATGTCGGACTTGGCGTTTGTACAGAATTTGTAGTGAAGTGCCGGCAGGGATGCTTTAGACGCTCCTCCAGCTCTTGGCTCAACGGACAGATTTGCCCCTTCGAGTACAACGGATGATCCGTCGGACTCTCAAGAGCCTTAAACCAATTTCGCTGGCTTTGCTCGTACTGGTTCTTACACCGTGCGTTGTGGAGTTCGTTTTTCGCATCACGGCTTGCCGGGCGGAACTGGCGACGGGTGCGACCAGTGTCAAGCTGGCGAAGACTGCTTCGTGGTACACGCACCACGAACTCGAACCGCTGCAACACGTGAGCGTTCCAGGCGGCAGTGACCAACTTCCGGTCGAACTTCGAACAAACAGTCTGGGGCTTCGCGGCGCGGAAATCAGTATTCCGAAGCCTGCCGGCACACTTCGTGTGTTGTGTCTCGGTGACGAGGCAGTGCTTGGGACCAGCGTCGATGAACCTCAGACTTTTTGCAGTCTCATGCAGAGCCGGTTGCAGGCACGCACGAAACAGCGGATTGAAGTCGTCAATGCTGGAGTGCCGGACTTTTGCCCGCTGTTGAGCTATCTGCACTTTCGGCACCGGCTGCTCGCTTTGGAGCCGGATGTTGTGATCGCTCATTTTGACATGACCGATGTCTGGGACGACCGCCGATTTCGCCGCTTGACCGAACTTAGCGCGAACGAAGAACCGCTGCTGTGTTCAGCGCCGGAGCTTTCAACCACTCCCGTGACCAGGCCACTGACTCAGAACTTTCTAAGCTGGCAGTGGGCTCAGGGCAGGGTCGCATCGCTCATTGGGCAGAACGGGTCGGTAAATAGCTCGTCGGTCGACGATCCGCGATCGCGTTACGCATGGCTGACCGACGAAAACATTTTATGGGCGTTGCAGACTGAGCTTTCGCTGTCGCCGATTACGCACCTGGCAACTCTTTGTCAGCAAAAGGGTATTCGGTTAATGCTGGCGACTCATCCGGCTCCCTGGCAGTTATCGGCGACCGCCAGTCGTGCTGCCCGCATTCCAGAATTGAACGGGATCTTTCCCGGCACCTTGATTGAGTCAACTCATCCTCGAGAGGTGATTGCCAGATTCGCTTCAACATCGGCGTTGCCGTTGTGCGATGCCGGTTCAATGTTTCGTCAATACGAGTCCGTCGATGATCTGTTTCAGGTCGACTCGACTGAGTTTTCAGAGGTTGGGCACCGCTACTATGCAGCGGCGCTTACGTCGTCTCTGTTAGAGCATTTTTCAGAATTTGGCGGGCGTGGGTCTGAGTATTCTCCGGCAGGACGACCGTCAGAATTTGCTCAGCCTGAGCCCTTGAATCAGCGGCCGGATCGATTCACTCAACAGCCGAATGAGTTTCAGCCGATCCGCCCGGCTGCGTATTCGATCGAGGCTCAAGGTGGCGCAAATCGACCGGCATCAACGCCCCGTAACGGCGATTTTCAACAACAATACACACCGACGAATGCTCTAGTTCCGTTTTCTGGCAGAAGATAGACTTCGCCGCGACACGCCAGAGCTGTACTGGCTCGTCACTGAAATTGACGCCTGAATCCTGATTTGCGGTCTTCTCACGAGAGCTCTCTGACCGCAGGTTGTAATCGACAAGTTGACCATCATCGGGCAAGGATGCCCGCAACACGACGGAAGGATCCGCATCGCTCATGGTACGAGAATCTCTCGCGAGACTTGTCTTCGGAACGGTGGTTACCGCTCTGCTCTTTGCGAATTGTCTTCAGACGTTTGCCCAGGACGACACGCAGGTTGATCCTGAGGCAGCAAAGCTGGATCAAGTTCTGACAGATTGGCATCAGAAGTCGATTGGCATTAAACGGCTGGAAGGCGAACACGTTCGAATCATCTATGACTACGTGTTTGGTGTGGCGACTCGAGCTGAAGGCCGCTTCTATTACGAGGCACCTGACAAAGGGCGAATCGATCTCGTGCCCGCTCCGAAAGGGCAGGGACAAAGATTTAAGAAGGTCAATCCAAACACCAACAAGCCAGTGGAGCTGACTGCTCAGCCGGACCAGCCGGAACGTTGGATTTGTGACGGGCAACAGGTTCTGGTGATCGACGAAGTTCAGAAGGTTGCGCAGCAGTACCCGATACCGGCGGCGGCCCGCGGGGCAAATATCATGGACGGTCCGCTGCCGTTCCTGTTTGGGATGCCGCCTGAAAAGGCGAAGCAGCGCTACACGATGAAGTTGCTTCAGGCCAACGCAAAAGACATTGATCTCATTGTCTATCCAAAGTGGAAGCAGGATTCAGCCAACTACAAATGGGCGAGGATTCGGATCGAGCGGGCCACGATGTTGCCGATGGCTGTTCAGATGCTTGATCCCGCTGGAAGTCGCGAAACCGTCTACACGTTTCCAAAGATCGAGAAGAATTCGAAGCAGGGACTTCTTCCAAACTTTCTTCCGTGGAAGGAGAAGGACGTCTTCAAGCCTGACCTGAGTAAGTACGACATCCAGGCGGCGGAAGTGAATCCTGATGAGCTTGCAGAGCGGAAACCTGCAACTGTTCCAAACGGCCGGCAGCTCGTTCCATCTGTCGTTGGATTTGATTTCAAACAAGCGGAAGCGATTCTTAAGAAGTCAGGTTACACGGTCAAAATGCTGCGTGGGCAACCAGCAACAAGAAGCGAGCTCACCTATCGTGTTCAGAAGCAGACGCCAGAACCAAAGACTGCTGTCGAAAATGGCTCGGTTGTCGCCTTAACGCTCTTTATGCCAGCCATTCAGCAGACGAGTGGCGAAGCTGTTGGCTCAAACTCAGGAGTCGCCGAAGCAGATGGAGGTGTTGTTGCTCGACCGGTGACACTTCCGAAAGTCGTCGGGGCTCATTGGAAGGATGCTGAGAAAGTGCTCAAGGCTGCCGGGGTGGCGATCAAATTTCGGCAGGGGCGCGTTGCTGTGAATCCAGCCGACGTTTTCAAAGTGTACGATCAGACGCCAGCAGCAGGCAGCAGAGTCAATGCGGGTGACGCTGTCATCCTTACACTCTTCGTCAGTCCGAAAATTGCGGAGAAGGCAAACAGTAAACAAGAGTAGACTGTATTTCTTCCGGACTCCCCCACCTCTCACCCCAATTCAGGGGCTCACGCCATGCGAGTTCTTCGCACATACTTTGCGTTGTTATTAGTCCTGCCAATGTCTGGCTGTGCGGTTTTCAAGCCGATTCATGAGATGTCAGATTACATGACATCTGCGTTCCGGCCGAAAGGCCTGGACTACCGCATGAGTGCGGACGAGGCGAAAAGCGAGTGGGACCAGGTCGCCATTGAAGGCCGGGGTGACCGACCACGCGTGACAAAGAAAGATCCGCTGTACTTTCTGGATTCGCCGAAGTCTCGTGAGATTTCTCGAAATCTCAACTTCGAAGATTGATCGGCGGTCGCTCGGAGCCGCGAGGCTGGTTGGTGGGCGGCGGGGGCGATAGAGCTCGCTCGTTGAATCGTTGCTGAGATCGGCTGATGCGACGTACCAGGTTATTTATCGGTTGACTCCGTCGGCGGTGGTCAGTGGTTCGAGTCGTTGAATTGCCGACCGAATCTCAGAGCTGATTGTGCAACTCGTTTGCTTCTCGAAGTCGAATGACACCATGACCGAAACGGCTTCGGCGGCGACGGTATTTGTTTTCCGGCTGACCAGTCGATGCTCGATATGGATACTTGAGTTGCCCACGCGACCGATCCTGGCACCGATGGCGACCGTGTCCGGATAAAGAAGCTGCTGACGAAAGTCGCACTTCATCGATGCCAGTACCGTTCCAAATCGCTCGCTTCGGTCCGCGCCAAGCAGGTCGATTCGCTCGGCGTAGGCGATCCTTGACGACTCCCACCAGCGGAAGAAGACCACGTTGTTCACGTGCCCCAGCGCGTCCTGGTCGCCCCACTGAACGGGCAATTCAATGATCACTGGGTATTCTTGAAGCAAATTCATCGTTTCTTCCTGGGAGTGCGTTTTCAGAAGACATTGCCCACGCCGTACCGGAATTACCGGTGCCATCTGCGTTGCGAATTCCATCGAATTGATCCGCCGAAGTGGTTGTCGAACTGAGCGGGAAGTTGACCTGTGGCACGGAGGGCGATTCCAGATTGAGCCCAGACGCGATCTAACGCCGATGTTCGACTTAGATCGGTCTGTGATTTCATTTCGGACACAACCGGTCGATTCTTCAACGATCGTTCCAGAAGATGCAACTCTGCAAGCCTTCAACGTAATTCATGAACCCTTCGAGACGTCAAACGCCAAATCAGAAGCAGGCAGCAGTCCCAGGTGCGCAGGTTCCCCGATAGTCGTTCTGCGACGTGCCCATAGAAACCTTGCTCAATGCCAGATTCACTTCAGACGATTCATGAGAGGCGTGCCGCCAACACCGACGATTGGCTGCATGGGATCTGTCGTGAATTTTCTGACGCGACTGGCTGGATGCTTAAGTTCCTGCGTGATTCGGGGCAGCACAAGAACGGGTTTGACCGTCGGGAACTTGACTGGTGCTGGCACGAGGATATTTCTGATGGGCACCGTCGAGTCGGTGCCTTTCATCTGGACGTTCCGGGAGTTCATCAGCCAACACTATCGTTTGAGTCGGCTCACAGACTCGCAGGATTACTTGCCGCACAGACCAATCAGATTCTCAGTTCCCGGCGACAAATCAAACACCAGGCGACCGAGATCGGCGCTCTCGTTACCACCAGAGAGCCCGATGATCAAGACGTTCGAATGCGGCTGCGCGCGTTGATGCGGGCCAGTGTTTGCATTCCGAGGTTTCGAGGCGCTGCGTTGTTCGTTCTGAGTCCGGACGGGCGTTCCATTCGTTTTCGGATGTCGCATCACGTTGCCGAGAACGACATTCCAGGTAAACGCCGCCCGTTGGCGTCATCGCCATTTGATCTCGAAGCGCTCGAAATCGGTGTCAGCGCCGTCAACGCCGACACCGAGAACTCACATTTCTGGCTTCCTGAAGACATGAAGACGGCGGTCTGCGTGAGCGTCGGCAACGAATCCGGCCCGATTGGAACTTTATGGTTGTACGATCGGCGGCAGCGCGACGTCGACGACAAAGAGATTCACCTGTTGCAGGGTTTCGGAAACCAGATCGCCGACACGTTAGAGAAAATCGTCCTCTACTCAGAACGAAAAGAACGGCAGAAGCTGGTGCGTGAACTCGACGTCGTCGCCAGCGCGACCGCCGATTTCTGTGATATCGCCGAGCGGTTTCCAGGCTGCGATATCGCCGTCCGGAATCGCAGTCGCTGTGAAGTCGGTGGCGATCTCTGCGACGTTGTCCGACTGGATGACAAACGAACGATGGTCATGGTGGGCGACGGATCTGGGGACAGTATTCCGGCGGCCATTGTCATGACGGCCGCGCGAGGTGCGTTGCACGCGTGCCTTGAGGCCAACCCCGGACATATCCCGTCACCCGATCAAATGCTGGCAATCGTCAACCGGTCGCTGTTTCACGTCACGGCCTGCCAGCAGTTTCTGACTCTGATTGTTGGCATTTACGATGACGAGACCGGAATCTTTACTTACTCGAACGCTGGCCACCCGCCACCGCTCTACGTTCGTGATGGCGAAGTGCGTTCTCTGGAATCGCTGGGGATGCTCTTAGGCGTGGTTGAAGCAGCGGACTATTCGTGTGCCTCGCTGCCAATCGGCCCTGACGATCTGCTGGTCCTCTTCAGTGACGGGATCGTCGAGGCGCAAAGCGCGTCGAAGGAAATGTTCTGCAACGACGGGATCCTGTCCGCTCTTGAGGGACATGCTGATCGCACAGCCTCAGAGATTCTTGAGAACATCTGGACGCGGTACGAAGCACACACCGGCGGAAGAAATCTGGATGACCGCACGTTAGTCATCCTGAAGGGCGTCGTCGAAGATGAGGCCGAAGACGGTTAGACGTTTCGGCCCATTCGGGAACGTGCCTGCAGAAACGCGATGATCGCTGTGTCGAGCGGTTGGTCCGTCCGGATCAAGTGATAGCTCATCCCAAGGTCGCGGCACCCGGATGCGACTTCGTTGAGGAAACCTGCAAACTCTGCGCGATACGCTTTCGCGACTGATTTTGGCTCGGTCATTGATTCAAGTGGCTGTTCCATACCTTTGAAGAGTGTTGGCTCCTCGAAGGGAAAATCCTGCTCAGCAGGGTCGATCACCTGGACGACGCTGACATCGTGTCGCCGATGCCGAAAATGCTTCAGCCCCATTAGAAGAGTATCGGGATCGTCGAAGAGATCGCTGAAGATGATCACGAGGCCGCGTTTGCGAATCCGCTCGGCCAGATCGTGCAGCACCGGGCCGAGCGACGTGTCGCCTCCCGGCTGGGCGTGTTCCAGCATGTGAAAAAGCTGACGCAGGTGAGACGGCTGGCTGGACGGCCTGACAAAATCCTGAACGGCGTCGGCAAATGTGACCAGCCCTGACGCGTCCTGCTGCTGAATCGTCAGATAAGCGATCGCGGCAGCGATGTGCTTTGCGTAGTCAAGCTTGCTCATCGCTGCCGACGCCGAGCGGTAGTTCATCGACTGGCTCGTGTCCAGCAGAAGGCTGCACGCGAAGTTGGTTTCTTCTTCGAACTGCTTGAGGTAGTACCGGTCATTTTTGCCGTACACCTTCCAGTCAACGTAACGCAGGTCGTCACCGGGGACGTATTCGCGATGCTCGGCGAATTCGACCGAGAAGCCGTGATACGGACTCCGGTGCAGCCCCGACACGAAGCCTTCGACGATCAGTCGAGCCTTCAGGTCCAGTCCGTTCAGCCGAGCCAGCGTCTGCGGATCGAGGTAATTCGGCGAGTCGTCCACGGGCTGCTCAGGCTTCTTTGAAGACAGGTGGGATGCGGTTGCCGACGTCGGGCGAAGTCGCGCCGGCCGGGATCAGTTCGGTGAGTCGGCGAACGATCTCGTCCGACGTGACTCCTTCGGCCTCGGCGTTGAAATTGGTCACGATCCGGTGCCGAAGCACTGGCGCAGCGACTGCTCGAACATCGTCGGTCGATACGTAGGCACGGCCTTTGAGCATCGCTCGGGCTTTGGCACCGAGGATCAGATACTGACTCGCCCGCGGACCTGCGCCCCAGCTCACGTACTTGGTAATAAAGTCGGGGACGTTGCCTTTCTCGCGGCGTGTCAGACGAGCAAACTGCATGGCGTATCGAATGACGTGATCGGCCGCGGGGATCTTTCGAACGGTTTGCTGCAACGCGAGTATTTCGTCGAGCGAAAGAACTTCTTTCACTGAAGCTGTGGTGGTTGCGGTTGTCTGGCGGACGATCTGAAACTCTTCTTCTTCGTCCGGGTAGTCGACAAAAACCTGAAACATGAACCGGTCGAGCTGTGCTTCGGGAAGTGGGTAGGTTCCCTCCTGCTCGATCGGGTTTTGCGTGGCGAGCACGAAGAACGGCTCCTGCAACCGATGTCGTTTTCCGCCCGCGGTTACCTGGTGCTCCTGCATGGCTTCCAGCAAGGCCGCCTGCGTC
>CALDJX010000378.1 GCA_937899075.1 uncultured Planctomyces sp.
TGTTTGGATCCAGGCCAGCGTGGACGAAGTAAAATTCGGGATGCTCGATTCCCCAGGGCAGATCGGTCAACAGGTCGACATGCCGATCGGGCAGCGCAGAACGCAGACCTTCGAGGTCGCCGTGCTCGACGCCGTAGGATTCGAAAGTTGGCTCCGACAGGTAATCGTTGATCCAGCGAGGAGCCCAGTCGGAGTAGTCCGGAGTCGGGATCAGATTCAGCGCGCCGGCCATCGCGAGTTCGTGGTTGCCGCTGACCATGGTGGTTCGAGGATGCTCGACCAGCAGATCGCAGACGATGTCCATCGCCCCTTTGGTATCGGGGCCGCGGTCGACGATGTCTCCGATAAAGACGATGCAGCGTTCGTCGTAGTCAGGCCGCGACCGCAACTGGTCAAGTACCGCAACGAGCTGATCGACCTGTCCGTGAACGTCGCCGATCACCGAGACAGGGCCCCGAATGCGTGTCGCAAGCTGAGCCATGACGAACCCTCCCTGGTCTGTCGAATTCCGGCCGCGCGAATCACGCTGCCTCTGAGATATTTATCGAGCTGCTGACAGCGCCCTTTGGGGATCACGCCTGGTCAATGCAAGCACTGTGGCATATTACGCAAGATACCGAAGTGGCGTCATCGTATCGGCGATGCATGGAACGCCTCAATACCGCCTCTCGGCATCGGTTCTCTACAGAACGAGTCGGTAGAACGAGTCGGTCGCGTGCTTCCCGAATTGCTCTCGAAAGCGAAGCTTTAACCTCCAGCTAAAAGTTTGGCGTTCAAGATCCTGCAAGGTGGTCGCCGGTCCGGATGTGTACCGGCGGATAGAAGCAAGTCTCGGTCGGGCAGCGGCACATCACTGTATTGTTGGCGTGAATGCGCAACGCTCTGCCGCTGATTTTGAGGTAAAACCTTCGAATGAACCGCGTTCAGACCATTATCCCGACAGAAATTTGTTGCAGGTTGCCGCATTTGCAAAAATGGAGGGATTCACTTCTAAGAATTGACTTCAGTTGGGCCCGATAGGTTTTACACACGGCGAGTCACCCTCCCAGTGCGGTGACTCCCGCGAACCAGGAATCATCCAGAATCAGACGGTAGTTCGGATCACCATCGCTGGCTCCGATGATTCAGGATTTCAGAATTCGAGTTAGAACTGAGGACCGAAAATGATGCTCGTCGAAACACAACGGAAGACAATCACCGTCGGAATTGTGGAGCCGCAGGAAGCGACTCAGTACGCGATCTCGATGCTCCTCAACGGCCAGCCGGATTCTGAAGTCGTCGGCGTCGAATCGACGGGCGAAGACGGCATGCGAATGCTGACCGAGAAGCGGCCAAAGATCGCGATTGTCGAAGTCGACCTCGAAGGCCGCAGCGGCTTCGAACTCGCAGGTGATCTGGCCATGCGTCAGCGAGAAACGAAGGTCATTTTCTACAGCAGCGCGATGCCTGATATTTACATCGAACAGGCTCTTCGTTCGAAGGCTGCCGGCTACGTTCTGAAATCGGATTCGCTGGCCAGCCTGCTGACTGCCGTTCAGGCCGTCTCGAAAGGTGGCACGTTCTATTCCGAGCCGATTCGTGATCGAGTTTCGATTGACCCTGCCACCGGCAGCACGCGAGCACAGTTTGAAAGTCGGTTGACTCGGCTGAGCGATCGCCAGCTCGAAGTGTTGCGGCATCTTGCCTATGGGCTCAGTGTCAAAGACGTCGCCCGCAAGATGCACATTTCGGTGAAATCAGTCGACAGCCACAAATATCGGATCATGCAGTCGCTCGGGATTCACGACCGAGTTGACCTCGCTCGATACGCCATTCGCGAAGGGCTCGTTTGTGCCTGACTGGATTCCTGCTCGGCCGGAGCCACTCGCTCCCGCCGTGCGGCTTCGGTCCAGCCTGCGGATCGGCGGGCCGAATCAACTGGGCAAACTGACTGCGTAAACTCATCGAGAAGTCGGCAATTCCGTAACGGAGAAGGGCCAGAATTATGAGACAGCGACAAGATTTCTACACGCTTTGTCCCGGCTGTGAGACAAAGGTCGAATTGACACTGGCTGCGAAACTCCAGGCGGCTCGAGCCGGATGCAGTTGCATTTGCCAATCCTGTGAGCACGAGTGGGTCTGCATCCAGGAATGGATTTACCGGGTCGAAGCGATCGACCATTCGCAACCAGTCCTCGCTCCGAATGAACATCCGCCCGTGCCGACTCAGTTCAGTCAGCCGCAGGCTGGGGGCTTTCTTCAGCCGACGCCGACCGCGGCAACGACACAGCCGCCGCGGCCGCACCTGCCGACGTTCCAGCCCCCGCAGCCGATCGGTCCGCCGGCTCATCAACAACAGGCACCGGTTGCCAGTGATGTCCCCACACCAGTCGAGCAGCCGAATGCGGCTCCAGTTCCAGCTCCGCACGCCTGGAGCTGGGAACGCAAGTCCGAACCGCAGCCCGCTCCGCAGCAGAATTCTCAACACGGTTACGGTCGCTGATTCGAAGTTCGACGTAGCGTCCGGCCAAACGCGTGTTGGGATCTGCAAATCTGACGCAAAGTCGCAGAGACGCGAAGCCCCGCAAAGGTGCCCAAAGAGATTCTTTGCGAAACTCTGCGGCTTAGCGTCTTTGCGTCAGATCAAACACGCTGCCGATTACCAACCCTTAACTCTCGACGTGACGCTAGGACTGGCCGAGTTCTCGCTTAAGCGCCGCCAGTTCATCGTCGATCTCCGACGAGACTGCGGAATTCGATTCCGCTCCGGTGTCAGTGGCAGATGATTCTTCACCATCGGCGCCGCCCTGTTGTCGACGTCGTGCTTCGGCGAGTCGTGCTTCGAGCGCGCGGAACGTCGTCGACAGGTGTTCGCGAGTTTGCTCGGCAGCCACAAGCTGTTGCTCAAGTCCCGCGACGAGGTCCTCGACTTCGCGCTTCCGCACCAAAGCCAGCCGAGCCTGACCTTCCACTCCAGCCACCAGATGCTCTTTCGCTTTTCCCGCCCAGTGAGTGATCTGGGCAGAGTGTTCTTCGACTTCGCCTCGAATGCGATCTTCGTTGCGTTGAGCCGTCTGCATACTGCGTCGAGCTCCGGCCATCCCGGCATCCATCTCGGCGATAATCTCCTGCAGAGCGGCTGCCGGATCGTCGGCTTCGGCGAGCAGTTTGGTCAGGTTGCAGGTGACGATGTCTGTCAGCCGGCTGAAGTATGTCATTGTCTGGGCTCCGGTTTTCAGCGGTGGCTGCCGCTAACGGTGAACTCTGGATTCGGATTGTTGTGTTTTATGTTTTCTTCGCGAGTTCGCTGCCAACTACTCAGGCAGAGCGAATGTTTGACGCAAAGTCGCGAAGACGCAGAGTTTCGCAAAGAGATTTCATGATTGTTCTTTGAGTTGTTGTGTCCAGGTATTACCACCTGACACCTTCGAAGGGTCGGTTCTTTGCGAGCCTTAGCGGCTTCGCGACTTTGCGTCAGATTTTCAGAAACAGGTTCACTCTGAGTAATCATGATTAACCGTCAGTCGTCGGGTTGGTGCGGGTTAATGATGCCTCGATCGAGCAGCCAGCTACTCAGCTTTTCACGAGCCAGCCGCAGGCGGCTTTTCGTCGTCGGAACAGAAGTGTCGAGCGCTTCGGCAACTTCCGGGAGCGTCAAACCCGCAAAGTGATGAAGTGTGAAGGTCAGCCGTTGTTCTTCGGGAAGATCGTCCAGCAGTTTCTCGACCAGAATTTTCAGCTCGCCATGATCAGCTTCCTGCTGAGGCGACAGCAGGTCGCCAGCGACTGTCGAAATGAGGTCGGTATCGTCTTCGAACTTTCCTTTGACGGCTTTGACCAGACAGTCGTGCGACGCCTTGCGGACGTTATCGATCAGCAGATTCCGAGCGATGCGGTACATCCACCCCTTGAACCGCCCGACCGGCAGGTAGTTCCAGAACTGCCGGTAAAGCCGCAGCAGAGTTTCCTGCGTCAGGTCTTCGGCGAGTTGCGGGTTCCGGGAATTCTTCAGGAAGAAGCCATACAGAGGCCCGCTGTGCCGATCGACGATTTCGTCAAACGCACTGGAATCGCCATCCTGGAGACGGACCATCAGCTGGTCGTCCTCGTCCAGATTCTGCGACACGGTAAAAGCCCAGTTCAATCTCGACAGCGGGAGTAGTTTCTGGCAGCGACGGGAGTGTACTTAGTCAGTTCGCCAGAATCAGCCAAGCAGAGGTGCGAAGAACGGTTGCAAAGATCTTTAGCCACAGAGTTCACAGAGGCCACGGAGAAACTTCTCGACAGCTCGCCTCATTTACCTCTGTGCACTCTGTGGCTGATTTATTTCGCATGAGTATTAAGATCGGGGCGACCAAGGGGGGCACAAAGTTGCTGGCAACCGGTGCGGCGAAGCCGCAAGAGGTCATGTACGATACAGTTCGGTTTTCTCTTGTCACTTTGCGACGCTGATTGCGAGCAATCAGTCCTACCCGCAAACTGAGCAGTTGCTTTCCCTACCTGACTCTCACCGGAATCCGTCTCGTGGCCCTTCAACAGTCTATTCCAATCAATCTTCGCTACGGTTCGGCCGGCGAGTTCTCTGCCGAAGTCGACGCCGATCGTGTCGCGGTTTTTCGCCCAGGGCCGTCGCCCCGTGCCGATGTTGTGGCCGCAGTCAGTCAGGCTCTGGCTTCGCCGATTGATCTGCCAACTCTTGATCAGGCCTTGGTTCCGGGTGACAAAGTTGTCATCGCGCTGGACCGGGACACTCCCGGCGCCGCGGAAGTCGTCGCGGGAATCTGGTCGTACCTTGAGCGGCGGGACATCGATCCGGCACATGTCACGATCCTGCAGCCGGTCGCTGTCGGCGCGAAAGCTCCGACAGATCCGCGGTCGTTACTGCCGATTTCCGTTCAGCAGACAGTTGCCTGGAAAATCCACGATCCACTAGCGGAAGACAGTTGCAGTTACCTCGCCACGACGACCAATGGCGATCCTGTTTACCTGGCGAAGGAACTGGTCGAAGCCGATTTCGTGCTGCCGGTCGGAGCAACTTCGTACGACACGCTGCTCGGCTACCGAGGAACCAACAGCGTTCTCTACCCCGGCCTGTCGAACATCGAAGCCCTGCGGAAAACCGTCGGGCAAGGACACCTTGAACTCTCGCATCGAGAAGAACGTCCGCTCCGACAGCTTGTCGACGAAATCGCCTGGCTGATGGGAGTTCAATTCTGCGTGCAGGTCGTCGCGTCGGACAGCGGCGGAGTTCTGGAAGTTCTGGCCGGAAGCACCGATGCCGTCTTCAAACGCTCGCGTCAGAAGCTCGACGACAACTGGCTGGTCACCATGCCCGAGCGAGTCGACACCGTCGTCGTCGCCGTCTCAACCGACGTGTCCGGCCACGGCTGGCATCAGATCGGTCGAGCCGTCGCGACCGCGCGACAACTGGTTAACCGAGGCGGTCGCATCGTCATTCTGTCAGAACTCGACGAACAACCCGGCGACGGACTGAGCCTGCTTCGTCGAGAAGACTACCCCGAAAACTGTCTGCAACCACTCCGCGACGAAAGCCCCGTCGACCTGATCCCGGCGACGCAGATCGTGAACGCCGCCGGCTGGGCTCGCATTCTTCTGCTCAGCAAGCTGGCTCCTGAGCTGGTCGAAGAACTGTTCATCTACCCGCTCGAAGAAATCAGCGAGGTCACACGCATTCTGGAAGCTTCCTCATCCTGCGCCATCCTCGGCGGAGCCCAACACACCTTCGGCATCGTCGAGTGACACTTTGCCGGGTGTGAATTTGCAGATTACCGCAGCATCTCGGCGATCTTTGGGCGTGTCGCCTTGATGCGTTCGTAGTCGAGTTTCAGGCCGAGCGGTCCGAGTATTGCGCCTGTCAGATCGTAAATCGGTTTCACTGGTTCGAACGGTCCTTCGACGCTGTTCAATGCGGTCGCTCCAGACTTGTTCATGGCCTCTTTGCTTGCTCCGGCTTCGAGAAGCATCTCAACAATTTCGGTACGACACAGAAACGCGGCGATGTGCAGAGCTGTTGATCCCTCATTATTCTTAATGGTCAAATCGGCGCCGCCATCGACCAACACTTTGGCCGCTTCTTGCCGGGCGAAAGTTACCGCGCTGATCAGCGGAGTTCCGCCGCTGGTCGGCTCTTTCTCGTTCAGATCCGAGCCGGCAGCAATGTGCCGTTTGAGCGTGTCGACGTCGTTATTGAATGCGGCGGTGTTAACGCTTTCTTCCGGAGTAGTTGCGGATCCGTCGGCTGAATCTTGTTCATCAACTAGCGTTGATGCTGAAGGTGCACCTGCTTCGACGGCAGGTGTCTCAGCCGGAGCTTCGACGGGGCTGACTGATTCAGCTCCACCGCAGCCTGTAAGGAACGACAGCGAAACAGTTGCGACGAAAACGCGATGGAGCATTTGATTTGTCTTTCAGATTTCAAAGTTTGAATTGCCGAAACTGTGAGGAGCTTGTTCCAGCCTACAATTTCGAACCTTAAACATCAGTTCGAATAGAACGCGTTCGCCGCCGCGACTCCGGCTCCTGACTGAGTGGCCGAGTTCTGATCAGCCAGACATTTCCCGAGAGCGGCCAGGAAGAGCAGGACGTTGCGGGCGGAGCTGGAGTCGCCCATCAGACCGATTCGCCAGGTCTTGCCTTTCATCGGTCCCAGGCCGGCCCCGATTTCGATGCCGAATTCGTTGAGCAGTTGAGACCGCACGCCGGCATCGTCGATTCCGTCTGGAATCTTCACCGCGTTCAGCATCGGCAGACGGTTCGCTTCTTCGACGGCGTATGCAATGCCGAGTGCTTCCAGACCAGCTCGCAGAGCCAGGTGATTGTGACGGTGTCGCGCGAAGCGTTTTTCGAGGCCTTCTTCCAGAGCCAGCCGCAGTGCTTCGTGCAGTCCGTAATTCATGTTGATCGGAGCGGTGTGGTGGTACGCGCGCGACGAGTCGGCCCAGTAGTTTCGGACCATGCTCATGTCGAGGTACCAGCTCGCGACTTTGGTCGTGCGAGCGTCCATCGCGGCGACGGCCTTCGGGCTGAACGTCACCGGAGACAGACCAGGTGGGCAGCTCAGACATTTCTGAGTTCCGCTGTAAACGGCGTCGAGGCCCCACTCGTCAACTTTGACGGGCAGCCCGCCGAGCGACGTTACACAGTCAGCCAGTAGAAGCCCGCCTGCGTCGTGGACGATCTTTGAGATTTCTTCGAGCGGCTGCAGCGCTCCGGTCGACGTTTCGGCATGCACCAGCCCGACGACTTTCGGCGAGTGCTGCTGCACGGCCGCGGCGACTTCTTCTGCCGAGAAGACTTCGCCGAACGGGCGTTCGATGGCCAGGACATCCGCGCCGGCTCGTTCGAAAACGTCTTTCATACGTCCGCCGAAAACACCGTTGACGCCGACGACAACTTTGTCGCCCGGCTCGATCAGGTTCACGACGCAGGTTTCCATCCCGGCCGAACCCGTTCCGCTGACGGCGAGCGTCATTTCGTTCTTTGTCTGAAACAGCTTACGCAGCATCGCCTGAACTTCGTTCATCGTTTTCAGAAAGAACGGATCAAGATGCCCGACGGTCGGTGCTCCCAAAGCGGACAGAACACGAGGATGCGTGTCGCTCGGCCCAGGCCCCATCAGAATTCGAGAAGGCGGAGCAAGCGGCTGTGGAAGACTGTCTGACATAATGATTTCCTGAGTACCTGAAAGTCGCGGAGCAACACGCTCGACACGAGGATTGGATGATTCGGAACGTGCCGAAAATAACTTCCCGATTTCATACCAGCACGACGCGCCAGCGAGTGAATACTTATCCCATGGGAAATTCACTCGCTGGCGCTTCGTGCTGGTTCCGAAAAGTCTGAACAGACTTCTGTTCTGAACCACTTAGGGTGCAGAGGATAACGGTCAACCACAGAATCTGGCGAGCGACCCGGAATCTGCACTCGTGACGCGCGATTCTCGTGTGCCGCCGTCGATCAAACGGTCGCTGGTTCCAGCAGTTTGCGGACGTGGTCTCGCAAAGAAATATGGTTGGCTGAATCGCGAGCCTGCGGTTGATATTCCTCGTAAACGGTCTCAGCAAACTGCTCCAGATCGAAGGCGTTCCAGACGTTGCTGAGATTCTGCAATTGCTCCATCCCGCCCGACGATTGTCGCAGCGGATCAGGAATCAGTGATGCCACTGCAACGGCGGCCGCGGCTGACTGGCCGAGGTCAGCGTCGGTAAGAATCGCCAGACCGTGATGATGTTGCATCACGCAGCAGATCAGGTCATCGGGAAATCCCCAATCGAACATGACTCGCGCCGCAGCTTCCGCGTGGTTGCAGCCGAATGTTTGATCTTCGAACAGGCAGAAATTCGATGAGCCGGTGCTCGATGGATTTAAGAATTCAAGATACCGCTCGTCGCGATCGTTCGTCAGAACCGGCAATAGAAAATCGCACAACAACGCCGCCGAGAACGCCAGATGCTCGTCGGCTTTCAAGAGTCTCGCGATGTGCTTTGCGAAGATCGCCCGCTCGAGGTTCGCATTCCAGAACGTCGCCAGGTTGATCAGCTTGAGCTGTTTCGCCGGCAGAGCATTCTGCAACGCCACCGTAATCAGTTGCAGCTTTGCACGTCGGATTCCCAATGTCGCGATCGCGTGATGCGCGGACGAGATTTTGTGACGCAGACCGTTCACGCTGGCATTCACCGCTCGCAAGAGCTGACACGTTAGACCGGTATCGGACTCGACGATCGCCGCCAGCTTTTGAATCTCGCAGTACGGATCGTCGGCCAGCTGCGAGAACTCGATCAGAGCCTGCGGCAACACTGGCAGCTTGATATCGGAAAGCAGGTTCGGCTCGGACGTTTTGCCGAGCATCGCTTCTCGTTTTTCCGACCAGTCGATCAAACCTGCGGTCTCCTGTGCCCGTTGTTCGAGTTGCGTATCGACGACAACGAACGCTGCGTCCACGTCTATGGGAAGAGGTACGCTGTGCACGGTCGCTGGCCAGCTCACAGATTCCTCCCTGCCCGGACTCAGTGAAAAACCGCAATCGGTAGGATGAGTCTGTCACGTGACTCCGGTATGGGGCAACGCCGTTAAGTATTCTGGATCGACAAATACAAGCACGAAGCGCAAGCGAGTGAATCCGCATGACACCGCATTGATTCACTCGCTTGCGCTTCGTGCTTGTATTCAGGGGGCCGTCGGCCCGGAAGGATCCATAACGACGTTGCGGTACGGGGGCATTTCGCGAAGTGAAGCACGAGGTTGTCGAAAAAACTTTGGGCTCGGACACGAACGTGACAGGCCCGTCACAGAGGCGTAACACTTGCTTCCTACGATGTGGGCGTTGCAGACGGGAGTCGGTCCTGTCTGAACGATCATTGATTCGGGAGACAGTCATGAAAACGTGTGTCAAACTTGCCGCCTCGGCGGTCGTCACGACGATGCTGATGTTTGCATCGTTCCCCGCGAACGCCGCTTCGCCGGCTGAAGCTCTGGAGAAAGGCATCTACAACGAGGAGACCACCGGGAACCTCGACGAAGCCATCAAGCATTACCGGCAGGTGCTGTCTGACGCTTTGAAGACTGAGGGACTGGCCGCGCAGGCTCAGTATCGACTTGGTCGTTGCCTGAACAAACAGGGAAAAAAGAAGGCCGCAGTCGAAGCCTTCAAAACGCTGATCCGAAAGTATCCGGATCAGAAAGAGCTCGTCGCGAAAGCTCAGGAAATGTTGCCTGGACAGTTGAAGCTGCTGCCGGCTCCGTGGAAATCCGGCGAACGACTGACTCTGACAATGATGCTTCCCGGTGGGCAGAGAATCGGGATCATCGGTTGTGCGGTGAAGGCCGGAAAACGTGACGGCAAAGACGTGTGGGAAATGGGCGTTCGGCGCTACATCGCTGGCGGAATGAATTCCGGAGTCAGCACCGTCATCATCGAT
>CALDJX010000379.1 GCA_937899075.1 uncultured Planctomyces sp.
TGACGGATGGCACAAAACGGTCACGCCGCTGATCGTAGTTTTCAGGCCGGCCTGTTCGTCATCGGGGTTCGCACTATTGAATGAACCGGACATGTTCATCCAGCGGCTCGCTTTGACGGCTGTTTTCTGAGGTTCGACCTCGCCGTAGTCCGCGGTAAAGCGTATGTCGGCTGGAAGCCGCAGACGCGGGGAAAAGCCTCCGTATCCTTTGGCGTCGTCCGAGCCGCCGATAGAGACTTCTGGTTCGAGAGCCGTCAGCCTGATGCGGAAATCGATCGCTCGGGAATCGTCGATCGAGCGACGGATCTCAATGTGTGTTTCTTCGCGAACGATCGGTTTCATGGCACCCGATGCATCCTTCCAGTCGGGCGAAACCCAGTGGGCTGTTGCTTCGATTGCTGCCGCATTTGAGCTGGGATCGGTGACCGTCACATTGTCGACTCGAGAAAGGAAATCCCGGCAGATCCATGGATCACCGATCTGGGTGCCGTTGACAGAGAGTTGATGCCACGCCCAGAAAATGCCGCGGTGATGCTGATGGTCAGCGGGAAAATCTTCAGAGATGACGTTGCCGTCGAGGTCGTACAGCGGGTGCACGTAGCCGGCCCGTTCGAATTTACCGTCGAGCGACTTCGGTGCCGCCTGATAAAACAGGACTGGTGATTTGCCATCGAAGAATTTGTAACCGTCGCTGCTCTTGATGACGCGTAGTTGAGTTTGTGTCTCGTCTGCGGCGATCGTGAATGGCGGCGCGACGCAGGCCCCGATAATCACGGACAGGAAGAACGCGTTGATTTTCTTGTCGGGCATGACAGAACCTTGTTTGGAACAAAGTCGTACGGCGAAATCAAACTCGATTTCCATGATGGCAGAGCATGTCAGCCCGACGTTGAACTGACAAGATCGCGAGCCTGCCCGCCACTTGAGAATCGAGCAGCGCATGAAAAAGTCGAGCGAAGCAAGTGCTTCGCTCGACTCTGAATTCAGTGGTAATCTCGACGACTGGTTTGGCTTTACGCCGTTGCCATTCGTTCTTCTTTTTCCTTGCGACGTTTTTCGACGACTTCCAGCTGAACGTTCTTAGGTACCTGTCGGTACCTGAGGAATTCCATCGAGAACTGTCCCTTGCCCTGCGTCATCGATCGAAGTTCGTTCGCGTAGTCGAACATTTCGGCCAACGGCACTTCAGCAAGAATGTACGTCGTCTTGTTCTTGGCGTCGGTGGAGTTGATCAGGCCTCGCTTACTGGAAAGGTGACCGCAGATCGAACCCTGGTAGTCTTCGGGGGCTTCGATTTCCAGTGTCATGATCGGCTCCAGCAGAGCCATGCCTGCTTTCTGCAGAGTCTCACGTCCGCAGCCGAATCCGGCCGTGTTGAAGGCCATTTCCGATGAGTCGACGTCGTGGTAGCTACCGTCTTCAAGGTCGATCTGGACGCCGACAACTTCACACTCGCAGAGGGGGCCTTTAACGATGCATCTCTGGAAGCCCTTATCAACGGCCGGGATGTATTCCTTAGGAATCCTTCCCTGTGTGACGAGGTTGTTGAAGACGTAGGGCTCGGGTGCATCTTCCGGCAGCGGAATCAGCTTGCCGACGATGTGCGCGTACTGGCCGGAACCACCGGTTTGCTTCTTGTGCTTGTAGTTGAACTCGACAGTTTTTGTCGGGCACTCGCGGTACGCGACCTTTGGCTCACCAACCGCAGCCTCGACGTTGTACTCGCGTTTCATTCGCTCGATGTAAACTTCAAGGTGCAATTGCCCCATGCCCGCGATAATTGTTTCGTTGGTTTCGGGGTCGGTCATGACTCGGAAGGTTGGGTCTTCACGGCGGAATCGCTCGAGAGCTTTACCGAGTCGGTCAGCACCTTCACGGTTTACTGGTTCGACTGAAAGACGGATGACCGCTTCCGGGACGAAAATGTTTTCCAAGGCAATATTTGCGCCGTCGCCGCAGAATGTGTCACCAGATGCACAGTCCACTCCGACCACGGCGACGATGTCGCCAGGGCCGGCTTCATCGATTTCTGCACGATCGTCAGCGTGCATTCGGAGGAGTCGTCCGAAGCGAACCTTGCGGCCAGTTCGTGCGTTCGTGTAGCTGTCGCCTTTGATGATCTTGCCCTGGTAAACGCGGCAGAACGTCAATTGACCGAATGCTTCCATGACTGTTTTGAAAGCCATGGTGACGAGCGGTTTGTCTTCGTCTGGCGTCAGGGCGATCGGTGCTCCTTTGCCAGTTTCATCGAGATTTTTGAGGTCCTGCCCCATCACTTCGCGCTCTGGCGGGCTGGGCAGGTAACGTACAACGGCGTCGAGGAGTTCCTGCACACCGGCGTTGCGATAGGCAGTTCCCATCAGTACCGGGGTGATTTCCTGAGACAACGTCGCTCGGCGGATAATCTTATGGATATCGTCAACCGATGGTTCGCGTTCTTCGAGCAGCGTTTCCATCAGGTCGTCATCGAACAACGAGAGCTGTTCGAGCATGTGTGCTCGGGCCAGTTCGGCTGCGTCTTTCAGTTCGGCCGGAATTTCTTTTCGGACGACGTCGACTCCCTGTTCGCCTTCGAAGTAGACCGCTTCCATGTTGATCAGATCGACGGCCCCCTTGTAATCCTGTTCTTTGCCGATCTGAATCTGCAGAGGAATGGCTGTGACGCCGAGCTTGTCAATGATCTGCTTGACGACGCTGTCAGGATCGGAACCGGTGCGGTCCATCTTGTTGATGAACGCGATTCTCGGAACGCCGTACCGCTTCATTTGACGGTCAACGGTCAGAGACTGGCTTTGAACACCGCCGACGGCACAAAGTACGAGTACAGCTCCGTCGAGAACGCGAAGCGAGCGTTCCACTTCGACGGTGAAGTCAACGTGGCCAGGCGTGTCGATGACATTGATCGGGCTGCCCTTCCATTCGACGGCCGTGCAGGCAGACAGGATGGTGATG
>CALDJX010000380.1 GCA_937899075.1 uncultured Planctomyces sp.
GCCGGAAAAGGCGACGAACGGTGTTTCTGAAATCGGCGGTTCGCTGCGAATGTGGATGTGGCCGAGTGCCCAATAGTCGTAGCCGCGGTTTCGTAGAACTTCGAGTGTCGTGGCGGCGTAGCGGTCGTGGGCCGGGTCGCCGGTCAGGCTGGTGTGGAGAACTCCGATGTTGAAGCAGCCTGGCACTGCATCGGGATAGCCAGCGGCAAGGTCTTCCTGAATATCGGGTTTCGCGAAGCCTTGTCCATGGATGGCGACGGCTTGTGAATTGGTGAGCCCAAGCTGTGCGCTCGTCAGCGTCTCTGGTTTACGAACGCTGAACTCGTGCACGTTGGGCGGCCACTTAATCCCCGAGCGAACCTTGCTTTCGGCATCGTGGTTGCCTCGGATCAGACAGACGGGGATGCCGGCTTTCTCGAGCTTACGGAACTGACCGGCGGTCCAGATCCCGGTGTTCATGTCTTTCCACTGACCGTCGAACAGGTCGCCTGCGATGATGAGAAACGCAACGGCTTCGTCGATGGCCAGTTGCACCAGATTCTCGAAGGCTTCGCGAGTGGCATTTCGAAGTCGTTCCGTCGGTGCGCCGGGGTATGATTCGAGGCCTCGCAGCGGGCTGTCGATGTGGATATCGCCTGCGTGTATGAATCGAAAACTGTCGTCGGGCATCGTGCCTTCCTGATGTGTCGAGAAGCTCGCGTCCAGCGAGCGGACCGAACAGGCTGCGCACGTTATCGTTTGGGGAAGTCGTAATCCAGCACTTCGGGAGTCTCCGCCTGTTCGGTGCTGACGCTGAGCACGACCTGATCGATCCTCAAGGATTCTTTGTTTTTGCGGCGACGAGTTTCAACGGAGTACTTCGAACAAGGCTCTGATTGAACGACTTCTTTTTACAGTCTTGCACCTTGCAAAAGCAGTGATTCGACAACCGATGCTCATCGATCGTTTCGAAAACCTGCTGCCGCCGAGTTGGCGTTCGTGATGACCGTCGGTTGTCATGGCAACGAGGTCTGCTGATTTCTTCATGGCGACGCTCCCGGAGCTGCGTTGCCGTATTGCACCTCTACTTTTCTCACTGACCAGAGAATCGCGTTCCGAAAGCGAGTATCGGCCGCCGTTTGGTCCGAAATTCGCTGAAGAGGAATGACAGCTCAATCCGCACATTCAGGAATGTCTTGCCATGTGAGCGATCGGACAACTCATCATTTGCGTCACTCGCTGGACTGGCGGCCCGCGGATTGTGACTCTCAGCTGTAGACCCTCGCCTCTCCACTCTCCGCCCAACTGCAGGAACACGCTGATGACATCGGAACAGACCAGCAGTGGACTTCTCGCAAGATTTTCGCCTTCCGGCTGGAAACTGGCGGCAGCGTTTGCGGCGGTGTTTCTGGTGGGGACGCAAACCCACTGGCTGTTCTCCGACTCGAACGTCAGCACGGAAGAGCAGGCAGGGTCGGCAGCTCACGAGCACGCGGAGGCCGGCGCCACCAAATTTACCTGCTCGATGCATCCGCAGATCATGAAGACTGGGCCAGGTAAATGTCCGCTGTGCGGGATGGACCTCATTCCGCTGAAGATGGGCGGAAAGCAGATGACGGGACTGCGACAGCTTGTCGTCAGTCCGGCCGCACGCGCTCTGATGAACGTGCAGGTCACTCCCGTCGAACGTCGCTTCGTCGAAACCGAAGTCCGCATGGTGGGCAAGGTCGAGTACGACGAAACCCGGCTGAAGCACATCACCGCTTGGGTGCCCGGTCGGCTCGATCGGCTCTTCGTGGACTACACCGGAGTCCAGGTCAACGCCGGCGACCACATGGTCTATATCTATAGTGAGCAGCTTTACTCGGCGCAGCAGGAACTGATTGAAGCCGTTCGCTCGGCAAAGGAGCAGAAGGGCGAACCACGCAACAACTTCTTCGACACCGGTGGCGTCAATCTCCTGGAGTCGGTCCGTGAAAAGCTGCGACTGCTGGGGCTGAGTCCGGAACAGATCGCGAAGATCGAACTGCAAACCAAGCCGGAAGACCACACGTTGATCACTTCGACGATGAGCGGCATTGTGATCGAAAAACTCAAGCAGCAGGGCGACCGAGTTCAGACGGGAGAGCGTATCTATACGGTGGCTGATCTCAGCCAGTTGTGGGTTAAGATGGACGCCTACGAGTCGGACCTGCAATGGCTGCGGTACGGCCAGCAGGTAACGTTCACCACCAATGCGTGGCCGGGCGAAGAGTTTCACGGACGGATCGCATTTATTGACCCGGTGCTGAACGAGAAGACGCGCACGGTGAAGATCCGGGTCAACGTGCCCAACAAAGCCGGTCGATTGAAGCCCGCGATGTTTGTGCGAGCCGTGGTCAAGGCGAAGATCGCTGCGGGCGGACGCGTCATTGACGCTGACCTGAGTGGCAAATGGGTCAGCCCGATGCACCCGGAGATCGTCAAGAACGAACCCGGCGACTGCGACATCTGCGGTATGCCACTTGTCCGGGCGGAGTCATTGGGTTACGTCTCGATTGATACCGCGTCAGCCGGGGCTCCATTGGTCATTCCCGCCTCGGCTCCGCTGCTGACCGGCACGCGAGCCATCGTGTATGTCGAACTACCCGATACCAAAGATCCAACATTCGAAGGTCGCGAGATCATCCTTGGTCCCCGGGCTGGCGATTACTACCTCGTCACTCACGGTCTGCAGGCAGGTGACCTGGTTGTTACGAGCGGCAGTTTCAAGATTGACAGCGCTCTGCAGATTCAAGCCAGACCAAGCATGATGACGCCCGAAGGCGGCGGTGGCGGCGGTCACGATCACGGCGGCGGAAAGTCGAAAGCCCCGAGTCCCGATTCGAGTGACAAACGTGCCGGACAAATGGCCGACCTCCCCATCTCTGTGCGTCAGAAGCTGCAGAAGATTGGTGAAGCCTTCAAGTCCATCCAGGCGGTGACTCAAGGAAACGAACGCGAGCCAATGCGCCTGGCGTGGCGTCACCTTGGGCAACTGGTGGAGTCAGTCGATGCGGACAGTCTGACGGGCCATCCTAAAATGGTCTGGAAGGAATTCTCGATGCTCCTGATCAACGATGCCGTCGAAGGCCGCGAAGCCGTTGATGCAGACGCATCCCGGCGACTCCTGGTGGGAACCACCCGGACGATCACACGACTGGATCAGTCACTTGGTCTGTCACACTCTGGGTTACCTAAG
>CALDJX010000381.1 GCA_937899075.1 uncultured Planctomyces sp.
GACCAATGGGAAAACGGTGGGACACTACTCCTCGACGCTCTACGACGGCCCAAAGGACAACGTCGTCTTCAACGCCGCCACGATCTGGTGGGCCAACGGTCTGTCCAGCCCGCCAGGGCACGTGAACCCTTCACGGCACGGCGTGACTCAGCAAGGTCCCGATCCACGCGTTCAGCAGATCACCCACAATTTGTTTGAGCGTTTCCTGAAGTCATGATTCATTCAGTCGCGAAGTCACGGCAGCATATAGCCGCGGGCGAGAACCCACGGGACACTTTCTGCGAAAGCGGCCGGAATAATTTCTTGCCTTCTTTTTTGCTTTCAACCGTAACCAATCCATACTCCCGCGCTATATCCTTCCTGACCGGTATTGATCAGGGAAATACATGCCCGGAAAACGACAAGAACCATCCTTCGAATTCGTTCAGCTTCTGACCAGCCATCAGAGCCGACTGTATGCCTATGTACTGTCGCTGCTTGGCAACCGCACTCAGGCGGAGGATGTCCTGCAGGAGACCAATGCCGTTCTCTGGCGTAAAGCGCATGACTTCAAACTCGGCACTAATTTCGGTGCCTGGATGCTCAAAATTGCCTACTTTCAGGTCATGGCTCACCGCCGCAGACTCACCCGGGATCGCCTTGTTTTCGACGATGACTTCCTTCAAGACATCGCTGAAGGCGCGGAGCAGCAGTGCGAGCGTCAGAAAGAAAAACAACGACGTCTGGGCGACTGCATCGGAAAACTAAACAAACGGCATCAGGAACTCATCCGCCGTCGATACACCGAAGGTGCTACTCTGAAATCCATAGCCGCTCAAAGCGGTCAGCCAGAGAACTCAATCAAGCAGGCCCTTTTCAGAGCGCGCGCCGCTTTAATCGAGTGCGTCAAAGGTCAACGCGGGGAGGGAGCGGTATGACTGAGGAAGAGAAAAAGGAACTGGAGTCTCTCCTGATGGAAATGACGGAGGGCGAGCTTTCATCAGAACAAAGACATCGTTTGGCGGAGGTGATTCGCCAGCATCCGGTGGCAAAACAACAGTACCTCGAATACTGCCAGGTTCACACCATGCTTGCATGGGAACACGGTGTGTTGGGGAATCTGCAGTTGCCGGATCTTTCAGACACGCCCGAACCTCCCTCAGATTCCTTCAGCTTTTGGAAACCATTGGCCACGGCCGCCGCGTTGGTGCTGGCCGGAGTGATTCTGTGGCCACAATGGAGCGCACCGTCAAAACTGAAACCAGGCGAAACGGTCGCTTCTCTGACCCGGAGCGTGGCCGCCAGTCTGGAACTGTCCGGCGCAACGTCTGACTTCAGCAATGGCAGCGCCGTAAGAACCGGGAGTTACCAACTTGACGAAGGCCTTGTTCAAATCACATTTGAATCAGGTGTCGAAGTGGTCATCGAAGCACCGGCTTCATTCGAAATTCACGGTCCCGGGTTCATGATCTTGAACGAAGGACGTCTGGCGGCCAATGTCACTCCGGAGGGCGTCGGCTTCACAGTGGAAACGCCGGATGCTGAAGTGGTTGATTTCGGTACAGAATTCGCCATCGAAGTCGTGGGCGAACGCAGCAGTGAAGTCCACGTGTTCAAAGGGGAAGTGCAAGTGCAACCGAAGCAGCAGGACACCTCCATAGATCCCGTTCGTCTTGTCACGAACCAGGCGACTCGCATCGATCACTCGACTCTCATCCCTCTCGGCATCTCCGTTGACAATCAGAGATTTCTCAGAAGTCTCGATGAGCCCGACCCAACCTATATTGGAAGCGTTCGTGAACTTCTGCCGCTCGCTTACTATCGCATGGCCGCTATCGACGACGGACTGACCTTGAAGGATGCTGCCAAAGGTCATGAAAATACGGCCTCCGTAGTCAAAGGTGATACGCGGCGCCAACCATTCGCTCCAGGCCGTATCGGTTCATCCTTTCGTCTGGATGGGCCCAGAAAGGGAGGGTATGCACAGATCTCTTCAGGCCTCGAACTCCCAACAACAGAGTTCACCATCATGGCTTGGATCCGCACCCAGACATTGCCAAGGAACGCAGTTCTTGTCTCAGACATGAATCTCTCGGGCGACGAAACATTTCGCTTCGGGCTTGTTGGCGATCATGGGCATTTGGGCCTCACCCTCGCCAACGGAAAGCGGTTTCTGCAGATAGTGGATTCGTCACCATTGCCTCTCGAAGATTGGACGCATGTTGCCGTCGTAAAGACGACTGAAAGTTTGCGGCTATACAGAAACGGAGCCCTCGTTTCCTCAGAGCCTTTAAATGGGTTTCAAGCACAATCGCACAACCGTTTCAGCATCGGGGGAATCCCTAAAGAGTCCGGCGGCAAGAAACGAAATCGAAGATCGGGCTTCTGGCATGGGCGGATCGACGAACTTGCCTTCTTCGGATCAGCTCTGACCAGCGAACAGATTGAAAACCTGTTTAAACTCACACCATCCATCTAAACCTGGAAAAAACTGAATAGTAACCATGAGACTTCAACACGTACTGAAAGCACTGACCCTCAGTTTGATCGGAATGCACTCCATCGTCCTGGCGGAAGAGAAACCGAACATCGTCATCATTCTCACAGATGACCAGGGCTATGCCGACGTCAGCTACAATCCGCAGTCACCGCCAGAGGTCAGCACACCGAATATCGATGCCCTCGCACATTCGTCCATCATTTGCACTCAGGGCTATACCAGTGGGCACGTGTGTTCGCCGACTCGTGCAGGACTCATGACAGGTCGTTATCAGCAACGATTTGGAATCTATACAGCTGGGGAAGGAGGCTCAGGCGTTCCGCTTGATGAAGTGTTCATTCCTCAACGACTCAAGCCAGCCGGTTACGTCTCGGGTGCGTTGGGTAAGTGGCATCTGGGGCTCACTGAAGAGTACCACGCCATGAATCGAGGGTTCGATGAGTTCTATGGCTTC
>CALDJX010000382.1 GCA_937899075.1 uncultured Planctomyces sp.
CTTCAATGTGCATTGCTGTGCTGGCTAACTTGTAATTATTCTGAACTGGTTCGGGATAAAACCGGCTCGACGATATATTTCGGGCGCAGACAGATGTCAAGTGGTGTGCTTGTACTACGACCGAATAATCCGATAAACCTGTCGCTGGGAATCGTAACCTGACGACGAAAGGGGAGTCGAAATGAGCGTTCTGCAAATGAAGCGGGCGGTGAGCGCGGGGAGTTTTCGCAGTAACGACAAAGTTTGATTTCCGCGCTGGGTCGAGAAATACGCAGCGTTTCACGGACAGCGTCCGGATCGAAAACTGGTCGTTGATCGCGAGCGAGAAACGGTGAGTTGTTATCGCGGGGCCGGTGAGAGGCGGACGGTTTTTCCTTCGACTTTGTAAGTGATGTTCTGCGGGGGGAACATTGCCTCGAAGACTTCTTCTGCGGTTAGTTCTTTCGCTTCGAGAAGGATTCGTTTGTCGAGGCGGATGCCGGCCTGTTTGAAGGTTTCCTCGTCGTACTCAAACGTGAAGCCGGCCTGTTTTTCCAGAGTCGCCATGAACGCTCCCAGCGGGGCCGTTGCTTTGAACGTGAAGGTTGTCACCCCGTCCGCGACTTTCCGTTGGTTTGGACGCGGGTTGTTCGGTTGACGCTCCGGGAAGATCAACGCTTCGACCGTTTCGATTTGCTCGACCGTTCCGGACACTTTGATTCGTCGGCCGGTCACCTGAGGTTTGAGGCCCGGCATTCGTCGAGTGATCTCGGCCAGGATCGTTTGCTCGGTTCCTCGTTTGAGTGTGAACTGCTTTTCGATGCGCGGATCAACCGGCATGTTGACGATGCGAATTCCGTCTCGACTTGCGGTCCATTCGAAACTCAGGTTGAACTGAGCGAGGATTGTCAGCAGCAGCTGACTCGAAGTCCCCGACGGCAAAGTCGCCTGTCCCCACAAGTCGTGCGGGACGCGATTGGCGGATTCGATTTTCAACGAGTAGCGTCGCGCGACTTCGTCCAGCAGTTCGCGAGGTGTCGTCAGGTCTGGCCAGTTCAGCGTCTGTCGCGCCAGAAGTTCGAAGCTGCGGCGAGTCGCGGGCGAAGAGTCGACGCTGATGGTGGTTGCGTTTGCTGACACAAGTTGCGACGCCGCGATTTCTTCGACGGTGCGAAGACGTGACGCAATTCCCGCCGGGCCGACGTAAACGGCGTTGCCCAGAATGCTGATGTCGGCTCGGGCTTCCGTCGCGATGATTTTCAACAGAGCCTGCAGAGTGACGTTTTGAACCTGCAGAGACAGTTGCTGGCTGGGATCGATGCGTCGGTCGAGGATGATCGACACTTGTTTGGTTTCGGAAAGCTGTCGCAGGCCGTCTCGAAGATTCTGTCCCTGCCAGGCGAGCGACATCGATTCGGCCAGTGCGTCTTCGAAGGCTCGGGCAGTCAGGAAATCCGGCGTCGTATCTGCGAGAATCGGAGTGTTCGGACCTGACAATGGCTGAGCGTTGGCCATCTGGCTCAGAAATGAGGCCTGCAAAACGGCTGCAACCAGAAAAACACGACCTGCCGTTACTCCGCAGCGTTCCTTGGGCCGGGCACGAAAGGTGTCGAGTGATTGCTGGAGAGGCGTCATAAGCGTTGGTACGATGGCCGAACTCGCGGCGGAAGCTGTTGACTGGTGAGCAGTTTCGACGTTTCTGCCATTGTGGGTTCCGCGTTCCGACTCAGCAATGCCGATGTCCGATCGGCTGGTGGAATTTGAACTTCGTTCAACTGACGACGGAAATACCAGGCACAGACGCGTTGAAACGGCTCGAGCTTGCAGCCAGGAAAGACTGACTCAGATGCTTAAGACTCACGCTGTCGGAATCGACCTTGGAACAACCTACTCGTGCATCTCGTACCTGAACGAGCATGGCGAACCGGTCACGCTGGCCAATCAGGAAGGCGAACTGTCGACGCCGTCGGTCGTCCTGTTTGACGAAGGCGGCGAAGTCGTCGTCGGCACCGAAGCGCTTCGCAACACCGTTGTGAAGCCGCTGCGAGTCGTGCAGAACTCGAAGCGGTACATGGGCGATGCTGGACACAAGTGGGTCATCGACGGTCGGTCGTACTCGCCGATCGACATAGCAACGCTCGTCCTGAAAAAGCTGCTGTCCGCAGCGGAAGAACAGATCGGCAAGATCGAGCAGGCCGTGATCACCGTGCCGGCTCAGTTCAGCGACATTCAACGTCAATGGGTGATGGAAGCGGGCAAGCGCGCAGGGCTTTCAAAAGTTGACATGATCAACGAACCCGTCGCTGCCGCGCTTTGTTACGTGCTCGGCACGGAAGGGCTGTGGTTCACCGAACTTGCCGAAGAGCAGCGGATCATGGTCTACGACCTGGGCGGTGGAACCTTCGACCTGTCGCTGGTGAAGTATCAGAAGAACGAAGTGAAAGTCATCGCCAGCAGCGGCGATCTGAACCTGGGAGGCATCGACTGGAACCGCACGTTGCTCGACGCAATCGCGAAGCAGTTTGTCAAAGAGTTCAAGGTCGACCCTCGCAGCGATCCGGAGAGCCTGCAGTTCCTGGCTCTGGAAGTGGAAAACACAAAACGCAGCCTGACCGTTCGGCCAAAAGCGGCGCTGACCTGCCAGCATGAAGGGCACCGCAAGTCTTACCAGATCGAGCAGACGCAATTTGAAACGCTGACAAAGCCGCTGGTGTCCCGAACGTGCGACCTGACTCAGGCGATGCTCAAAGACAACAAGATGGGCTGGGCTCATGTTGACGTGATCCTGACTGTTGGCGGCTCGTCGCGCATGCCGATGGTTCGAAACGCGCTGAAACAACTGGGCGGTCGAACGTTGAACACGTCGCTGTCGCCGGACCAGTCGATCGCTCACGGAGCGACTTACTACGCCGGGATGCTGCTGACGAATAACGACTTTGCGAAGTCGATTCTCAATGAGGATGTCAGCGCCCGACTGGCGAGCATCAAGCAGCAAAGTGTCAACGCGCGAGGACTGGGCATTCTGGTCCGCGACGACAACAACAACCGCGTTCCGCATTATCAGATTCCAGCAAACACTCCGCTGCCGACATCGATCACTCATCAGTTTGGAACGGTGTCGAAGAATCAGAAACGGGTACATCTGAAGATTGTCGAAAGCGGCACGCAGGCCGACGAGCAGTACGTCGAACTCGGCACCTGCATCATTGAAGACCTGCCGCCCGACCTGCCGGAGAACTCGCAGATCAGGGTCACGATTTCGTACGACGAACAGGCTCGTGTTCACGTTGACGCGACGGACGTTACGAGTGGCAAGCAGGCGTCGACGGAAATCGTTCGCGAAGAGAGCGTCGTTGTGAAAGACGGCGTGTCGACGAGTTCCGCTGCGATCCCCGCGGCGGCTCCGGAAGTGACGGACTGGCAATCCAGCGAGATCAAAACTCCGGCCGCGCCTCGCAAAGAAAAGAACAGTCCGCCGCCAGCACCGAAGAAAGCCCCGTCGACTTCGAAGAAGGTCTCGCCGCGGCCAATCTCCGACGAGATTGCCATCGGGCAATCAACAGCCGGCCCGGTTTCTGAAGAGATCAATCTGGGCAAAGCGTTGCTTGACGACGAATTGGAAGACGCCGGCATGCCGGTGCCGCTTTGCAATAAGTGCGGAGAAACGCTCGATCATCGAGGAAGCTGTCCGGCCTGTTCGAAAGCGAAGGCTGCCCGAGCTGCTGCGGAAGGACCAAAGAAGCGCAAGGTGCGGCCGACCGGAAATCGATCTTCATCGTCAGGCACGACGCGTCATCAGGCGTCAGGCGGCAAGTCGCCCCAACGAGTCAGCAGCGGTCCCAAGAGCAGCCCGGCAATTCCGATCGACGATGACGAGATTCTGGAACTCGAATTCGGATCCAACGCGAAGCCGAAGAAACCGCCAGTCTCGGAAACTCGGAGCAAGGTAAAGCCAAAGAAAGCACGATCCGGCGGCCCGTCCGTAAAGGCTCCGCCGCTGCCGCCATCATTGAGCGGCAAGTCCGATGCGGGGGGACAGTCGGGCGGGTTGAAGAAAGGCGGGCTCACCGCTGACGGCGAGGAAGAGTTCTGGCAGCTTGTCGACGATTAGGAATGGGCACGAATTAAGTTCCTGATTTCCAGTCACGTCATGCCCGCGCAGGCGGGCACCCAGTTTTTTCGCAATCCGCTATGAGATTCGCTGGGTTCCCGCCTGCGCGGGAATGACGGAAACTAATCATTCGTAGTTCAAATCGGGAAGTTATTTCGGGACTGATCCTTAGCGGCGGACAAACTTCAACGAAGTGAGGACCACGGAAGACACGGAATTACACGGAAACAAAACTGTTTTGATCCGTGTAATTCCGTGTTTTCCGTGGTTCTTATTTTTCAGCCTCAGCGCAGGCCTGACGTCTGACGGTTTTCCAGCGGGTTGACCGTGATCACTCGCAAGTGGTTGATGTTGATCTCCCACGGGCCGTCGAAAGATTTTGCTTTGCTGAGAAAACTCTTCAGTCGGCCGATCTTCTGTTCGTCGGTCACTTCCAGTGGGTGATCGTTGCCAGGCGCGCGGCCCCAGATGATCTTCGAACCGCTGTCTGTATTGACGACAAAACGAAGCTCTTCGTAGACGACCTCCGCTGTCGCGCGAGGAGGCACTTCGACGGACTTGAGTTTCCATTCGCTCCAGTAGGGAAAGAGGACAACCGCCAGCCGAGCGGCCGCAGTGACGCGTTCGTCGCCCCAGGCTGAACCAACCCTCGCGAGAGGGGTGGTCGTCATGCCGGTTATTTCGGGGTAGAGAGCGATGTCTGACGGTGGGAAGTCGCCGGGAGGCAGCAGGATTCCTTCAGCGTCAACCGGATAGTGACCACCGCTGATCCTGACCATCGCCACCGGCTCGCGATAGTCGAACGAAACCTCAACGCGAGCCGGAACAGAAACTCGAACGGTGACCGGCTTCTGCACCCAGGGATGCAGCTCGAACGCGGCGGCGATTTCCGCAGCCAGGTCCGGCTTCAATACTGAAACGTTGTCCGGCAGCCCTGCCGACTCGATGACCTGATCGACAAACGTGATCGGCACCCATCTCGGCAGGTCCGGAACTTCGATGTCGCGCGTCCTCAGCCGGTATTCGTCGCGAGCCGACAAATCAGGCAGCATCCGCGAAACGATCGGGGTCAGGACAACGGCCGCACCGGCAAGGGCTCCCCATAGAAGAAGACGCGGGCGGAAGATCGCTCCCAGAATGCGGTCCTTCAGCGGCGGTTCAGGCGGTGGTGCCGGCTCCGCTTTCTTGCGGCGAGTCGCTTTCTTTTTCTTTTCGGTCATGGATTCTCATGTCTGAGCGCGCAGGGTGACTCTCTCGTGGAAGATTACTTCGCTCTACTTTCAGTTCGCCGGATTTCGCGAAACCGTTGACTCAAGATGGCGATTCGTCGGCAGTTTCCGCTGACTTGCGGAGTCTGAACTGACAATTCCGCCGGAAATGAACCCGCGGATCGTGCTCAGAACGCGACATCTGAGGGATGCCCGGACTGGGAGCCTGTTTCCCGACATTGGTTTTCGTCGTCGTCCACCCCCCGGAACTGTTTCGTCGGATGCGCGGTGAGGCTATTATCCTCGCCTGAATTAGTGGCGGCGCGAGGGTCGCGCCCGCTTGAATCAACTGCCTCCAGACTGACGTCCTGCCATCATGTCTATCGATCAGGCTGAACAGCTCAAGACAGAACTCACTGACAAGTGGGTCGTCGTTGACAAAAACGTCCCCGAACTGCGGCGGTTTGCCGGCATGACCGGAAAGGTCAAGACCGTCAACATGAACTGCCAGGCTCTGGTCGAATTCCACGGCCAGGAAGACATCGGCTGGTACGACATCGGCACGACGTTTCTAACCGTCGTCGACAAGCCGGTCGAAAAACCAAAGGCCGCTGCCGCTGCTCCCAAGGCTCCGGCCGGTGGTGCGAAGAAGCCTGCCGCTGGTGGAGCATCGCCGCTCGACATGATCCGCAAGCAAGGCGCTTCCGGAGCGAAAAAGCCGGCTGCTGCTGGTGGTTCGCCGCTTGATCAGATTAGAAAACAAGGCGCCCCGGGCGCGAAGCCGGCCGCCGCCGCTGGTGGCAAGAAGCTGTCGCCAATGGAAATGATCCGTCAGCAGGGAGCGGCTGGAAATAAGAAGGCTGACGAGCCCGCCGAAGCGGATGCTCCTGCCGAAGCACCAGCCAAAGAAAAGAAAGCTCCAGCAGCCGACAGCGGCAAGAAGCTGTCACCGCTCGAAATGATTCGCAAGCAGGGACCAGCAAAGGGTTAGTCCCTTTTCGAGCACGACCGCTGTACGAAATATGAAAGGCCCGATTCCACAAGTTGGAGTCGGGCCTTTTTCGTTGCTCCGGGCCCAAATCTGTTTCTCAAGCTGGAAGCCGAGGCAAGCTTTAACGGTTGAACCAATGAGCTGAAAGAGTCGGGTTGTGACTTGCCGATCGAGGTTGAAACGGAAGTTTCAATGACCTGATTGGCAAGGAAGCCTCATGGTTCAGTACTGCAAACAGTCGATCTTTGCGCGACGCGCACTCATTTCTTCGTCGAGCGGAAGCTCGAATGGTCGCAGCTCCGCCGCTGTGCGCAGACTGTTCGCTGTGTGCCTGCTCGCGCTGGCTGGGTGTGAAGCCGCAACGACCGTTCTGGAAACGGTCGACCAGCTTCAACAGAATTCGAAGCCACCGTCAGTGACGATTTCGACCGACGCGGAAAGCGTGTCGAACGAAGTGCTGACGGCTCCGCCGATTCAAGGAGCGAGCACAACGATTGCCGGTCCGGTCGCGGGAACTGACGAGCCGATTTCGATTTGCTCGTTCAACATTCAGTTTCTTGGCAACTCGCGATCTCGCGATGACGCGGCGCTGGCCGCCGTCGTCGCTCCGTACGACATCGTCGTTGTGCAGGAACTTGTGTCGCCTCCGTACGTCGGAACCTTTCCGGATGGCACGCCGTTGAAACCCGATTCTGAGTCCGCCGAATTCTTCGACGCGATGCGCGGTCACGGATTTGAGTATGTCATCTCGGAAGAAGACACCGGCTCGGGAGACAACATCCACCGCAACGGATCATCGACTGAATGGTGGGTCACTTTCTACAAGCCGAATCGAGTCGTCCCAGCCAACGATCTGCCGCACGGCTTTCTCGCTGATGACCGTTCGAACCACGATCACTTCGAGCGTGTTCCGTACGCGTTCGGATTTCGAACTCTGGATGCGAAGCTCGACTTCGTGCTGATTTCCGTCCATCTGCAACCGGGAGACGGCCCATCGAATCGCGCTCGCCGTGCGGAAGAGTTGAACGCCATCTCCGCTTGGATCGACTCGCACGATCAGGACGAGCATGACTTCATCATCCTTGGTGATATGAACATTGAAAATGCCAGAGAACTGGCATCGGCGACACCGCCAGGTTTCATTTCGCTGAACGACGAATGCCGACCGACGAACACCAACGTCAACTCGCCGAAGCCGTACGACCACGTCATGGTCAACACGACATGGACCAACGAAGTTGACCAGACGTACGACATGCAGGTGGTCAACCTGGTGGAACTACTGCGGGACAACTGGCATTCCAGCGACCCGTACCCCGGCGCTCCCTACAACCACAACGCCTTCCGAGCCGCCTACTCAGACCATCACCCGGTAGTCTTCCATCTGACAATTCCGGCAGCCGACGACGACGAAACCGTCCGCATCGCGACCGCTCAGTAATCAAGTCGTGGTTCTTGAGACTTGCCGATGGCGATGAGTCGTGCAAACTTGTTGTGTCGTTTGCAACGTTCTCAGTCGGGAGTGACAGATGCTGAGCGGAAGTAAGCAGAATGGCTGCGCTGAGTTCCGTCGTGAGATGGGTGTAAGCCGGCGCGGTTTCCTCAAAGCCGGCGGGCTGGGACTGACGGGGCTCACGCTTTCGGACCTGCTGCGGCACGAAGCTCAGGCGGGAGCAGCCGCGAAGAAAGAGAACTCGGTAATCATCCTGTGGATGCGCGGCGGGCCGTCTCAGCATGAGACATGGGATCCGAAAATGGAGGCCCCGGCCGAATACCGCGGCGGGTTCGGGGCGACTTCGACGAACGTGCCGGGAATCGAGATTGTCGACCTGCTGCCAAAGTGCGCTTCGATCATGGATAAGTGGTCGATCATTCGCAGCCTGCATCACACAAACGCCGGACACTCGGCGGGCGATCAGATTCTGTTCACGGGCCATCCGCCAGGGCCAAGCCCCGACGTCAATATTCACCCGAGTTGCGGATCGATTGTTTCGGAGCAGCTCGGTCATCTGACTCCCGAGTTGCCGCCGTACGTGGCGATTCCCAAACAGGTGCCAGGTACGGACTCCGCTTACCTGGGCGTCGCGCACAAGCCGTTCGAAACGCTGGTTGATCCTGGCAACGACGGCCCTTTCGCGTTGAAAAATTTCTCACTGGTTGAAGGCATCAGCCAGGGCCGCTTCGACACTCGCAAGAACCTGCTGCAAGGGTTCGATCAGTTTCGCTCAGGCGTCGACGCGTCGGG
>CALDJX010000383.1 GCA_937899075.1 uncultured Planctomyces sp.
CCCAGACCTTCGGCTCCGTCGTTGACGTCGTGCCGATTGATTCGTCGGCCATCCTGCAACATCACACCCGAGCAACTTGTCGGTGCCCCGCCGAAATACGTCATCAGGTTCAGCACGTGCGTGCCGAGCACCCATAGGTCCTCAGCCCCGCCTCGGCGATCACCTTTTCCACGCCCGCGAATTTCGAGAAGGTTTCCAATCCCGCCGTCAGCAATCAATTTATCAATCACCTGCAGCGTCGGGTGGTACCGGTTTCGATGAGCGACGGCGAGTTTCACGTTGTGTTTGTCACACGCCGCTTTGATCTGATCGGCTTCGGCCGGAGTCCGACAGAACGGCTTCTCAATATAGACGCCCTTCACACCGGCTTCGGCACAGGCCACGACCATGTCCCGATGCTGATCGGCGTGACGAGGGCACACGGCCACGATGTCAGGCCGCACTTCTGCCAGCATTTTTCGATAGTCAACAAAGCCTCGATCGATCTGCAGTTTCTTCAACTCGGCGGCCAGACCACGCTCGTCAGGATCCGCCGCCGCAACCACTCGCGTGTCCGAGTTGTGCAGCCAGACGGTGTCGAGCCCGTGTCCGAAATTGCCTCGCCCCGTATGTCCGATCGCTGCGACCGTCAGCGTCTTTCCATCAGCGTCCGCCGGTTTCGCCACGGATGCCAGACCAGCCATCGCGAACGACGCGGAAGCTCCCACCAGAAACGTTCTTCGATCCAGACTTGATCTGTTTCCCATTGGTGTTCCTTTTGAAATAAAAATCGAAAGCCGAAATCAATAGCCTCAGTTCAGTCGCCACTTCAGCCACGAGTAAACACTGACGCCGATTTGTCGATACCCGAAGCCGTTGGGATGAACGCCGTTGTTCTCCGGGTACCCATCGACCGGGTCGATATTCAACTGTGTTGGGACGACGAAGAAATGCTGCGCAACATCGCTGGGCACATCCGACTTCCGTTCAAACTTCGCCAGCAGGCGTTCGACAAGGCGATGCTGAATCCGCTTCCAGCCCCAGCGGTGATAGCGGCCTTTGTAGTTGGCTTCAAAGCCAGACTCGCGAGCGTTCGGAGGCGTCGTCACGCAAATCGCAAGGTCCGCATCCGGAGCCGCCTTCCGAAAATCTGCCAATAACAGATCAGCCTGATTCATCATCAGATCGATCCGAGCGTCAATGGCCTCTGAATCTTCCGGGTTTGCTCCGAAGCAATCGTTGATCCCCAGCAGGAAGAAAACCACATCCGGTCGTTCGCCGTCGAAATGCTCATCGAAATACCTGGCAACATCCAACTTCGGCTTGTCATCCTCCCCGAGAAAGACGAACGGGCTGCTCCGCTTTCGATAAGTTCCGTCCGGCTCCGGCTCGTACTTTGAAACGAACCGCTGCCACGTCCACCCGCCGTACCCTTCGTGAGCGACTCCCTTAGCGGCACTCGATGGCCGATGAGTCCCGAGCATTCTCCACTGCGGATTCCCATCGTTCCCCAGAAGCCGTGCCACTTCATTCGGCCAGGCGGTCGCGTGAGTCAAACTGTCGCCGACAATCAGGATGTTGACCTTGCGTCCAACTCCAGCATCGGCCGGAACGACATTCAGGATGGACGTCGCTTGCTCAAGTTCTTTCCCCGCCGAATCGCTAACAGTCACTGTCAGTTTGTGTCGACCGACGTCGCGTGCCGTCGGAAGAACTCGCCAGCGTCGAGCTTCAACCGTGCCAACATCGCAGCCAAACTTAAAGCTAAATTTTTCGGGAGTCTGAGTCAGCACGACGTTGTCAAAGTAGACGTTCATTTCGACACCGACCACGGCATACATCTCGGCCGGAAGCGTAAGCCGAAGAGCGGATGGTTCCGCGGCGGCAGCCTGAAGATCAGGCTCGAAAGAAACGGCACCGACCAACAACGCAAGTAGAAACCGTGTTGACATTTTCCGTCCTGTCTACATGAATAAATTCATCGAATCAGGCTGACTACCGGGCGAGGCTCATTTTGACCGTTTCGCGTGTTCAAGAATTCGAGCCCAGAACGCATCCTGAATGTGCTGCGGCGCGGCGTGCCCCATCAGCGGCTCGTTGATCACGCTCTTCTTACCCTGCAAGACGTTGTAAGCCGCGTAGCAACTCGACGGCGGACAAACCGCGTCGATAAAGCCGACACTCATGATGGCTTCCGCTTTGCATCGCGACGCGAAGCAAACGGCATCAACGTAACGAGCCGCCAGTTGAATCTTTGGATCAGGCTTCCCGTCGGGACCGTTTGGAACCAGCTTCGGCCAGCCGTTGACTCGGCCTGCAGACTCGCCCGAGTGGTCGCAAATTGCCGGCACGCCCGGAGCGATCAGCGTCACCCGATCATCGATCCCGCCTGCCACCAACGACTGCCCGCCTCCCTGACTGTGGCCGACGGCGACGACGGTCTTCCCGTCCCATTCCGGTTGAGCTGTCAGAAAGTCGATTGCCCGAACGATTCGCAGATACATGCCGCGGAAATAGATCGTGTCCCGACTTTCCCGCCCGGCGTGACGATAGTTACTCAACGCTCCTCGACTCAGGTCAGCGTAAAACTCACCGGGTTTCCCGTTGGGACTGCCATGAGCGTTGATGTCCATCGATAGAAAACCGGCCTCGGCCCCTTTCAACGAATTCGGCAAACTCGAACCGCGAACTCCGGCCCCGTGAACCCACAACACGACAGGCAGGCTCTTCGGCTCCGCGTTCTTCGGTTTCGAAAAGTAACCCGACACCGGAGCCCCTCCGGCACATTGAACCTGCACGTCGAAGCTCACCGTTGATTCCGAACGAGTCTCGACCGCAGCCATCTTTGGATCGAGCGGCACTTCAGAAAGTAACCGTTTCTGCTCAGCCCAGAATGCGTCGAAGTCTTCGGGAACGGGCAGGCTCAACCCAATCTTTTCCGGATCGAACCCTACACCCGCCACACCGCGAACAGCCTTCCCTTCAGCCGGCGTGTACGTCACCTGGCATCGCAGAAACTCTGGCCGACGCCCCTTCACGACGACTCGTGTCGGTTCCTTCCCCAAGTCCATGGTCCCCTGGGGCAGCCCGGCAGCCGTTCCACTTTTTAGAAAATCGTCCACCACAAAACCTACAGTCCCGTCGGTGACCGGTTCATTTCCGCGTGAGACCGAAATCAGAAACGCCGCGTTCTCACCGACGTGATAGATGGCATTTTCACGATCAGTGACGACCTTGACCGACAACGTACCTTCTGCCGCGAGCAGAGCCGGTCCCGTTCCCAGGATCTGTAAACACACCAGTAAGGCATAAACTCGCGACGAAAATCTGACACTGCTCAACCACATGGGAACTGCTCCTGAGGTGTGCGTTCGAAAAGGGAAATCGACCACGTTATGACGACTGGCAACTTCCTGCGAAAGCATGCGTCAACGAGAAAGACCGCGTTGGAGCGTCGCGGCCGGCGTCTTCAGCACCTCGACAGTCCGAAGTCACGATTCGAAATCGCCTCAATCGCGTGGAAGACTTTGATGGCACACAGCAGGCAACGACTCGATTTTGTCCTGTAAAAGCAGCTCCGTCGATGAATGGCGAACGGACGATCCGGTGATTTGCCTCCGATACGGGCGCGAAGTGCGCCATCGATCCTGCAGGACCGAGTTGTCACGTTGAGACTGGAAGGCTCGCTGACCTGGCATGGCAGGAAACGTCCGGAACTCACGCCGCAAAACTGTGGCACGTCGCGTAACGACTCGCTGCTGAAAGTTTTCAGCCAGCACGATTTTTACGAACGACTCCCGCCGCGCTCTGATTTGCGGGCCTACGTTAAACACATCGACCGGGAAAGACGCCACGAGACGTCGCCTCCCACTGAGACCTCAACCGGGTATGTCACCTCAAAACTGGAACTCGCCATGAAGATCATCGCTCCCGATGCACCAAACGTCCGCATGGTTTCGCGGCCGTCGGATTCCGGACCAAGCTTCGACCTGCCGCTGGATGTACCGCCCGAAATCGATCAGCGCGACATCGAAGATTTGCAAATACTCGCACAGTGGTACAAGTCAGCATCCATTGAGCTTGCCGAAATCGACAGCATCTTTGCCGAGTACGACGACTTGCGATCTACCTTCAACTGAAGTGTTTTGAGCAAGGCCAGCCTCACTCGCCGCTGGCTTTGCGGTAGCCCTTGACGGCGACCGTGATGAGCTTTGTTCCGGGGCGGATGTTGTTGCTCAGGTCGTGGGCTCCGCCGAGGACGACGATGGCGACGCCTTTGTGATTGCGGAGTTGCTGGATCATCAGGTCTTCGCGTTTCTCGATATCTGCATCGGAGATTTTCCTCAGCTTGCCGGCGGCGTCGAGCGGCATCGTGAGCCTCAAACCTTTGTCCGTGTCCAGGGCGTGGACTTTGATCTGCCGCTTCACAAAAAGTCTGGCAGCGGCGCCGACGCTGATCGGATTCGGGCTTTCGTACAAACCATTTCGAGCCGCAACGTGGCAGATGTGGATGAAGGCTCGTTCGAACTCGGGGATCAGGCCTTCGATCCAGACGTCTCGATGCCCCGCCTTCACCATCGCGTTCAGAAACAGTTCCTGCTGATCCTGAATTTCCTGGACCTCACTCGCGAACACCACGTACTGATTTTCCATCTGGTCCGCGCTAATGGCGTTCTCGACGTCGGCTTTGAACTCGGCGTACTCGATAAAATGCCAGTCGCGAATGTGGACGATCGTCAGCGTCGGCTCTTCGCAATCGACGGCGACTTTCACGGACTCAACGCCCGGGAAGGATTCGAGATTCGGCAGATTAGAAAGCATGGCGGCCAGCAGGAGTTCGAACATCCGTGATTTGTCCCGCAAGTCAGGCGTGAGCGTCAATCGTAATCTGAACTTGCCGGTCTAACGTCGGCCCCAATCAGTGACGAGCAGTTTTCCGATCGCCTGTCGAAGCCTAAGTTCCAGCAGACTGCAATTCTTGAATGAATTCGGCAATGGCTTTGTGGACTGCTGGAGTTTGACGAATGACCAGCCTCGAACCGACCTGGACCATGACGCCTTCTCCGCCGTTCGTTTCCCACGTCCCTGGAAACACAAAGCTCGTTAGCGCAGTCATGAGCGACTCACCGTCATCTTTGGACTCGGCGAGATAAAAGCGAGTCTCCATCGCCCCCGACTTGATCGATTTACTTTCCGACTTCGATGAATCAGTCGTCGCTGCCCGAGCCTTCAGATCCTTGAGCAGAACGGCCACTTCCCCGATTGTCGCCTGCGTCTGGCGGATGAATGTGAGACCTCCGACGGTTCGAATCATTCCTCCGGCGCCGTCAAGATCTTCCCACATACCATTCGTCTCGAACTGGATCGTCTCAGTCAGTCCATCGTCCGTGAATCGCCCGGTGGCAAACAGTGGGCGAGTGTCGGCCACGACTGCAAACAAATACTCATCTGACGCTTCCAGACTTGTCACCAGCAGTGTGTCATCCAGAATAATCCACGTCAGCTGAAGTTTGCCCAACAACTGCTTCAACACGGCGCTCGCCGTTCCAGACATCGTCAGAGTGACCGGTTCGTTGTCCAGCAGACCGTTCTCGTCAAGCGCTGGCACGTCGATATCAATCTGGATGTTCATCTCTTTGGCGAGGATAGCAATCGCCTGGCTCAACGGAACGTCCTTCAACTTGACCGGGACGTGCTTCCGCAACGCTTCCATCGCCTTGCGATTCTCCGGCCACCCGAACCCATCTTCAGGAATCGCCCAGACATCCAACGACGGCGGTTGCTGTTGAACGATTCGGAGCCGCTTCAGAAAACTGTCAACCTGCAGCAGCACCGGCAACGCCTGACGAACCGTCAGCATTCCGCCCTCAAACCTGAGTGTTCCGCCAGCACCGTCAATCTCTTCCCAGAATCCTCCACAATGCTGCTGAATCAAGTCCATCACGACGTCATCCGCCTTAACGTCATTGGAAAATCCGGAAGTCTGCACACCATTGACTTCTCCAGACTCTGAAAACCCGAAACGATCTCGCCGATCGTCACGCCGTGAATTCTTTTCGAACCATTCGACGAGATCCCCAACGGCAAACACCATCGTCTGTAGTTTCTCAGAGACTACTTCGTTCGTCGTGATCTGCAGGCTTTCGTTTTCGATCGTCCAGCCAAGATCGAACCGTTTGAGCATCCGACTCAGCACGGACGAGACGCGCGCCTCTTTGACTCGGACTGAGCACTCTGTATCACCTGGCAGTCCAAGTTCTTCGAGCGCGGCTGTGTCCAGAATCATCGGAATCCCAGACAACTCCGACAAATGAGCGATTGCGTGGTCAAGTGGTGCGTTGCGCAGCTCAAGTGAAACTCGTTTGTTTTGAAGCTGAACCAACAGCTCCTGGTTCCTCGCCCGGATGAGGAGCAGATCCGACGCAAGGTCCAGAGGCCTGTTCTGTTGATCTGCCGGTGCGGCAGCCGGAGGATCGGCAGCGATAAGCACACTGTCCGGCGAGACCTCGCAAACTTCGGTCACCAGCAGAACAGAACAACTGCAAAGCAGAAGACGGCCTAACATTCAGTTTCTCCGATCCAGAGTGTGATGCATCAGTCGACAGCGTATCGGGATTGCCCACGCGTGCCAGACGTCTGGCGTGGTTCACACGCGAATTCCGGGCAGAAATCAACAGCGGAATCACGAATTGACATTGAATTATGCAGCGAGACTTCGTCTCCTGCACAGGTGCCGAGCATCTTAAGGATTTGTCCCGAAACAGTTTCCCGATTATGGGTGCCACTGCTGGCTTCCCCAGCAGTGCGAATAAAGAAACTGAAACACTGCTGGGCGAGCCAGCAGTGGCACCCTGTGTCGAGAAAAGGAATCCGGAAGTTGGATCGGGACTATTCCTAAACAGCGACGCGGGCCACAAATCACAGAATCCAGGGGGACACCGATGACGCTTCCCAACCCACAACGCAACTTCCTACTGATCGCCCTTTCGCTGGCTGCGATGGCGATCCAAAACGTCGCGGCTCCGAACGTCTCCGCCAAAGACGAATCGCCCGATCCATCCGTAGAAGTCGGAAAGGAACTCTTCAACCGAGACTGGAGCAAGCACAAGCCCACTCGCGGTGACGGCCTGGGACCGATGTTCAATGCCGTATCGTGCGTCGCCTGCCACGAGATGGGCGGAGTCGGCGGCGCGGGCAAAGTGAAGCACAACGTCGACCTGCTCAGCCTGGTGTCACCTCGCCCGAAGGGAAAATCCGGTTCACCGCTACTGGTGAAGCGGCTTCGGGAAGTGCATCCGGATCTTGACGCCTCACAGCTTACCGTCACGCTTCACAAAGCTGGCTATGACCGTCAGGGCGACGAACTCAAACCTGATCCTGACTACGACCAGTTTCGCAAAGCATTCAAAGATGCCGAAAAGTCTCAACCCGGACAACTTCGAAACGTCACGCGCGGCCGACTGATTTTCGAAATCTCCGAACGTTCAACACCAGCGCTCTTCGGCGCAGGAATGATCGACCAGATCCCGGATCGGGCTCTGATCGAACTCGCCAGACATCAGAAAGAAAATGTCCCCGGCATTTCCGGCCGCGTGCCGCAAACTCCATCCGGAGCCGTCGGGCGTTTCGGCTGGCGAGGACAAATCGGCTCGCTGCATGAATTCGTCCTTGGAGCCTGCGTCAACGAACTGGGGCTACAGATTTCAGCGAGCAAGCCCGAACCGGAAAATCCTCTCGACATCCGAAAGTGGTCGCAACATCCCAACTTCAACCCGACCAACCACAGTGCGAAAATCCCACCCGAGGCCAGACAGACAGACTTGACCGAGCACGAGTGCCTGTCCTTAACCGCGTTCGTCGGCAGCCTGCCCGCGCCGGTCCAGCTGAACGGGACATCGCTGACTCAATCAGAAGCCGCGCTGGAAGGCCAGCGTCTTTTCGAAAAGATCGGCTGCTCAGACTGCCACGTTCAAAACGTCGGACCGGCACACGGCATCTACAGCGACCTTCTTCTCCACGACATGGGCGCCGGACTGGCAGACTCCGTGTCGGCTGTCCCGGAACTGGACGACAGCACGGTCCCCTTCTCAGGCGGCTACTCCGGAGGTTTCGTTCCCGATCAGCTGGTCAAAATCACAACAAAGATCAATCAGGAATGGAGAACGGCACCGCTGTGGGGAGTTCGCGACTCAGCCCCGTACCTGCACGACGGTCGAGCGATCAGCCTTGACGACGCCATCCGCCTGCACGGTGGAGAAGCTGCATCCTCAGCAAGAAAATTCCGCAGCCTGGGAGCGCTCGACCGAGACCGAGTCATCGCCTTCCTGAGCACGCTCGCTCCCAAAGGAGCACGACCTCGCGCAGTCTTCTTCCCGAATCGAAATCAGGGAGGCGGAGGATTCTTCGGCAGCGGCGGCGGCCCCGGCTTCTTCAGCATTCAGCATCAGCACGGCACCGGATCTGTTGGACTAAAACAGTTCTCCGGCGAATGACCAGGCTCAGCGTCTCGACCAGGTCGGTCGAGCGTTCCTGTCAGCAGGTCGCGCCCACTGAAAAGTTGGTCCGATGTCAATTCGACCACGCCCGGAGTTTATCTGACGACGCGTCGGG